>JANQRO010000037.1 GCA_028284525.1 Myxococcota bacterium
CGAGGGCTTTAGCGGCGCCTACGACGCCGTGGCCGTGTCGAAGCGCCTCGGCGAGCGGGTCGCCGCCTACGCGGGGGTCGACGTCGAGAGCGTCGGGGAGGGCGGCCGTCCCGCGAACCTCCAGCTGGCGGAAGCGAAGGCCTGATGCTCGTCGCCGCCCTCGCGAAGATCGCGTTCATCCTGGGGATCATCGTCGGCGCGATGGCGCCGGTGATCACCTGGATCGAGCGCAAACAGAGCGCCGTCATGCAGAACCGCATCGGCGCCAACCGCGCCGACCTGGGCGGCGTCACCGTGATCGGCTTGCTCCACCCGCTGGCCGACGTCCTCAAGCTCCTCTCGAAAGAGGACATCGTCCCGCGCGGCGCCAACCGCTTCATGCACCTGATCGCGCCGGTGATCTCCGCGGTGCCCGCGATCGTGACCTTTGCCGTGATCCCCTTTGGTGGCCAGTACACCTTCGGTAGCACCGAGATCAACCTGGTGGTGGCGGACGTCGACTGGGGCCTGCTCTACGTCTTCGCGGTCGGGGCGATCGCCGCCTACGGCACGGTGATCGCCGGCTGGGCCAGCAACAACAACTGGTCGCTCCTCGGCAGCCTGCGCGCCTCCGCCCAGATGATCTCCTACGAGGTCACGATGGGGCTCGCCGTCGTCGGGATCTTCATGGTCTTCGAGACGCTCCGGCTCAGCGACATGGGGCTCGCCCAGGACCAGACGCTCTGGCTCTTCGGGTTCCTGCCGATTCCCAACTGGGGGATCTTCCTCCAGCCCCTGGGCTTCGTGATGTTCCTCACCTGCGTGATGGCCGAGAACAAGCGGCCGCCCTTCGACCTGCCCGAGGGCGAGTCCGAGATCATCGCCGGCTACTTTCTCGAGTACTCGGGCATGCGCTTTGGCCTCTTCTTCATGGCCGAGTTCATCGAGGTGGTGGTGATCGCCGGGCTGGTGACGGCGCTCTTCCTGGGCGGCTGGGCGATTCCCTTCGTCTCGACGGCGACCTTGATCGGCGCGGTGTCCCCGATCTTTGGCGAGGGCTTCGCCACCGGCCTCACGATGGTGCTCCACGTCCTCACCTTCTTCGCCAAGGTGATCGTGATGATCTGGCTCCAGATGCAGATCCGCTGGACGCTGCCACGCCCCCGCTACGACCAGGTGATGGACCTCTGCTGGAAGATCATGCTGCCGCTCTCGTTGGCGAACATCCTGGTGACCGGCGCGGTGATGCTCTGGCTGCGAGGGGGGGCTTCGTGAGCGCCGCCGAGTGGATCTTCTACCTCTTTGGCGCGCTCTCGGTGATCGGGGCGCTGGCGATGGTGTTGAACGTCCGCAACACGGTGGCCAGCGCGATGAGCCTCGTGGTGGTGATGGTCTCCCTCGCGGTGATCTACGTGGTCCTCGAGGCCTACCTGATCTCGGCGCTCCAGATCATGGTGTACGCCGGCGCCATCGTGGTGGTCTTCGTCTTCGTGGTGATGCTGCTCAACCTGCGCAGCGACGCCTTCCCCGCCCAGCGCCAGCTCGGTCTGAAGATGCTCGGCACCACCGTGGCCGGGATCGCCACCGTGCTCTTCCTGCGCTGGATCCCGGACTCGCTCGGCGAGAGCGCCGCGCTCCCCGAGGGCTTTGGCGGCTACCGCGAGGTCGGGATGGCCCTCTACACCGATTTCGTCCTGCCCTTCGAGATCTCGTCGCTGTTGCTGTTGGCGGCGATCGTCGGGGCGATCGTGATGGCCAAGCGGAGGATCGACTGATGGAGATCGTTCCGCTCACCCACGTGATCGCGCTCTCCGCGGTGCTCTTCGCGATCGGAACGATCGGTGCGATCACGCGGCGCAACCTGATCGTCATCCTGATGTCCATCGAGCTGATGCTCAACGCGGCGAACCTGGCCTTCGTGGGTTTCGCCCGCGCCCTCGGCAGCACCGAGGGACACGTCTTCGTGCTGATGGTGATCGTCGTGGCCGCGGCGGAGGTCGCGGTGGGGCTCGGGCTCGTGATCGCGCTCTTCCGCAACCGCGAGTCGGTGAACGTCGAAGACATGAGCCTGCTCAAATGGTAGACGACGGCCACGGCGCGGGGACGGTCGCGGCCCAGGCCAGCGACTGGATCCGCTGGATCCCGCTGTTGCCGCTCTTCGCCGCCGCGGCCCACGGGGTGCTCCTCGCCTTCGTGCGCCGCGCCGTCACCCGCACCCTGGTGATCGCGATCTCGGTGACGGCGCCCTTCGTCGCCTTTCTGGTGACCTGCCGGCTCTTCTTCCAACTGGTCGACCTGCCCGCCGACCAGCGGCTCCTCGTCGACGAGCTCTTCCCGTGGATCGGGGCCGGTAGCTTCAACGCCGGCCTCTCGCTCATGTTCGACCCGTTGGCGGCGGTGCTCACCCTGGTGGTCACCGGGGTCGGCACGCTGATCCACGTGTACTCGATCGGGTACATGGACGACGACCACCGCGAGGACGGCGGCTTCCAGCGCTTCTTCTGCTACCTGAACCTCTTCACCGCCGCGATGCTCTTCCTGGTGCTCGGCGAGAACCTCCTCGTCATGTTCCTCGGGTGGGAGGGTGTCGGGCTCTGCTCCTACCTCCTGATCGGCTTCTGGTACGGCGACAGGTGGAACGCCTACTGCGGGATGAAGGCCTTCGTGGTCAACCGCATCGGCGACTTCGGCTTCCTGTGCGGGATCTTCCTGCTCTTCTGGGCGATGGCCGACCTGGGCCACGCGAGCGTGAGCTTCCCCACCTTGAAGGAGCACATCGCGGCCCTCGCAGAGCGCACGGTCACCGTCCCGGCCTGGCTCCCCGGCGACACCGAGTGGCGCTTCACGACCCTCGTGGGTCTCGCGCTCTTCGTCGGCGCGGTGGGGAAGTCGGCGCAGATCCCCCTCTACACCTGGCTCCCCGACGCGATGGCGGGCCCCACACCGGTGTCCGCGCTGATCCACGCCGCCACGATGGTGACCGCCGGGGTCTACATGGTGTGTCGGATGTCCTTTCTCTACGCCGAGGCGCCGGGGGCCTCGGCGACGATCGCGTGGACCGGCGGGGTGACGGCGCTCTTCGCGGCGACGATGGCGATCGCCCAGACCGACATCAAGAAGGTGCTGGCCTACTCGACGGTGAGCCAGCTCGGCTACATGTTCTTGGCCGCCGGCTGCGGCGCCTACACCGCGGCGATGTTCCACGTGACGACCCACGCCTTCTTCAAGGCGCTGCTCTTCCTCGGCTCGGGCTCGGTGATCCTCGCCATGCACCACGAGCAGGACACCGACAAGATGGGCGGGCTGCGCAAGCGGCTCCCGCTCACCCACGCGGTCTTCTTCGTCGGCGTGCTTGCGATCGCGGGCTTCCCGGGGCTTTCGGGATTCTTCTCGAAGGACGAGGTGCTGCTCTCGGCGTGGCTGGCCGAGGCGGTGCCCGGTCACAAGACCCTCTACGGGATCGGTCTCGCGACGGCGGCGATCACCGCCTTCTACATGCTCCGGGTGCACGCCCGCACCTTCTGGGGCGAGAGCCGCGCCCCCCGCGAGGTCCAGGCCCACGTGGAGGAGCCCGCCGCGACGGTGACCTCGCCTCTCGTCGTCCTCGCGGTGCTCTCGGTGCTGGGTGGCGCGATCGGGTTGTCCCAGCTCTGGGGTGACCTGATCGGGATCCCCCACTCGAACAGCCTGCTCAACTTCTTCCAGGGGGTCGTGACCGAGCACCCGCACCAGGTGAGCCACTCCACCGAGCTGGCGCTGGCCGGCGCCGCGGTGGCCGCGATGGCCGTGGGGTTCGCCTTCGCCTACTGGCTCTACGTGGCGTCGCCGCGGCTCCCCGCGACGATCCGCGGCGGCCTGGGTCCGGTGTTCCGCCTGGTCCGCGACAAGTACTACATCGACGAGCTCTACGACGCGGTGATCGTGCGGCCCCTCGTGCGCTTCTCCGACCGGGTGCTCTTCCGCTGGATCGACGCGGGGCTGATCGACGGCCTCGGCGCCAACGGCAGCGCCGAGGTCGTGCGGGCCAGCGCCGGGCGCGTGCTCAAGTACGCCCAGTCCGGGCTCACCCAGGGTTACCTCTTCGCGATGGTGGTGGGCACCGTCGCCGTCGTCGCCTGGCTGGTGTTCGAGCGATGACCTTTCTCGACGCCCAGCTGCTCTCGGTGATCGTCTTCCTGCCCCTGGCGGCCGGGCTTCTCCTGCTCCTGGCCCAGGTGGTGATCGGGCTCCTCGGCGGCGAGCTCCCCGACTCGGCGTGGCGCGGGGTGGGGATCGGCTCGACCCTCCTCACCTTCCTGCTCTCGGTACAGCTCTTCGCCCAGTTCGACCCGGCGGCGCCGGGCTTCCAGTTCGTCGACTACGGCGCGTGGCTCCCCGCCTACGGCATCCACTACTTCTTCGGTGTCGACGGCATGAGTCTGCTGCTCGTCGTCCTCACGACCTTCTTGATGCCGATCGTGTTGCTCGGGGCGTGGAGCGAGAATCGCTCGCTGCGCACCTTCATCTTCATGAACCTGTTCCTCGAGACCGGGATGCTCGGCGCCTTCGTCTCGTTGAACCTCTTCCAGTTCTACATCTTCTGGGAAGTGATGCTGGTGCCGATGTACTTCATCATCGGCATCTGGGGCGGCCAGCGCCGGGTCTACGCCGCCGTCAAGTTCTTCCTGTTCACGATGGTGGGCTCGCTGCTGATGCTGGTGGCGATGCTCGTCGTCTACTACCTGCACTACGAGCAGTTCGGGTCGCTGAACTTCGACCTGGTGGCGGCCCCCGGCGCAAGCGGCAAAGCGCTCCTCGACACGGCGATCCCGGCGGCGGCGGATACGGTGTGGTGGAAGAGCCAGTTCTGGCTCTTTGGCGCCTTCGCGTTGGCCTTTGGCATCAAGGTGCCGATGGTGCCCGTTCACACCTGGCTTCCCGACGCCCACGTCGAGGCGCCGACCGCCGGATCGGTGGTGCTGGCCGGCGTGCTCCTCAAGATGGGGACCTACGGCTTCGTGCGCTTCGCGCTGCCGCTCTTCCCCGTGGCGGCCGAGGCCTACATCCCCGTGATGTACGGGCTGGCCCTGGTCGGCGTGCTCTACGGCGCGCTGGTGGCGATGGTGCAGAGCGACATCAAGAAGCTCGTGGCGTACTCCTCGGTGGCGCACCTGGGCTTTGTGATGCTCGGGATGTTCGCCCTCAACGAGGAGGGGCTGCAGGGCAGTGTCCTCCAGATGGTGAACCACGGGCTCTCCACCGGCGCGCTCTTCCTGCTGGTCGGGATGATCTACGAGCGGCGCCACACCCGGGAGATCGCCGCCTTCGGTGGGCTCGCCCGGCCGATGCCGGTCTTCGCCGCGCTCTTCGGCATCGTCGCGATGTCGAGCATCGGGCTCCCCGGGCTCAACGGCTTCGTCGGAGAGTTTCTGATCCTCGTCGGGACCTTCGGGCGCTCGCCCTGGGTGGGCGTCGCCGCGACCTTTGGCGTGGTGTTGGCCGCGGCCTACCTGCTCTGGGCCTACCGGCGCATGGCCTTCGGGCCCTGCGACGACCCGGAGAACCAGTCGCTCCTCGACCTCGATTTCCGCGAGAAGGCGATCCTCGCTGCATTGCTGGTGCCGATCTTCTGGATCGGCATCTACCCGAACTTCTTCCTGACCCGGGTGGGAGGCTCGGTGAGCGAGCTCCTCCACACCATGAAGACACGCAAGGAGATGACCCTGCGGCTCGAGTCGGCGCCGAGCTACGCCCTGGACGGCGAGCTCTACCGCGAGGGCGGGCGATGAGCGGCGTGTCCGTGCAGATCCAGCTCGCGGCGGTGGCTCCGATGCTCTGCGTCGCGGTGGGCTCGCTGGTGGTGTTGCTCGGCGAGGTCTTCCTCACGCGAAAGGGCGTCGCCGAGGCGCGCATCGGAAGCTCGCTGGCGATGCTCTCTGGGCTCGCGTTGGCGCTCGCCCTCTCCGCCGCAGTGTCGGCCTTCTCGTCGAGCGGGCCGCTGGTCTTCAACCTCGGCCACCCGATGATCCGGCTCGACACCTTCTCGGCCTTCGCGATCGGACTGATCGCCTTCGCGTCGATCCTCGTGTGTGCGCTCTCCGTCACCTACCTCGCAGAGCTCCAGATCAACCACGGCGAGTACTACGCCATGATCCTGCTCTCGGCGACGGGGATGATGCTGCTCGTCGCCGCGACCGATCTGATGATGCTCTTTCTCGGGCTCGAGCTGATGAGCATTCCCATCTACGTGCTCGCGGGCTTCGACCGCCGCAAACTCGACAGCAACGAGTCGGCGCTCAAGTACTTCATGGTCGGCGCCTTCGCGAGCGCGCTGATGCTCTACGGCATCGCGCTGGTCTACGGCACGACGGGGGGACTGCAGTACAGCGTCGTCCGCGAGGCCTTCTCCTCGGAGAACGCCCTCGCGATGACCGGCCTGGGCCTCCTCGTCGTCGGCTTCGCCTTCAAGGTCTCGGCGGTGCCCTTCCACCAGTGGACCCCCGACGTCTACCAGGGGGCGCCCACCTCGGTCACCGCGTACATGGCGGTCACCGTCAAGGTCGCGGCCTTCGCCGCGCTGCTGCGTCTGCTCCTGGAGGCCTTCGGGTCGCTCTCCGCAGAGCTCACCGGGCTGCTCTGGGCCCTCGCCGCGCTCACGGTCGTCGTGGGCAACGTGATGGCGGTGATCCAGGACAACGTGAAACGACTGCTCGCCTACTCGAGCGTCGCCCACGCCGGCTACCTCCTGATCGGCTTCGTCGCCGGCGGCGAAGCCGGTCACAGCGCCGTGCTCTTCTATCTCTTCGTCTACGTCTTCATGAATCTGGGCGCCTTCGCCGTGATCGTGGCCCTGTCGAACCGCGGTCGCGACTGCGAGGAGATCGACGACCTCGCGGGCCTGGCCCGCACGCGACCCGCGCTGGCGGCCCTGCTGACGCTCTTCGTGCTCTCGCTGGCCGGGATCCCGGGCACGGCCGGGTTCATGGGCAAGTTCCTGGTCTTCGGGGCCGCGGTGCGCGAGGGGCACGCCGGGCTCGCGGTGCTCGGGGTGCTCGCGAGCGTCGTGTCGATCTACTACTACCTGCGCATCCCCGTGGCGATGTACATGCGCGAGCCGAGCGACGTCCAGCTGCGCCAGACCAGCTCGACCCTCGAGATCCTGGTGCTCGGGGTCTGCGCCGTCGCGGCCATCTACTTCGGGCTCTTCCCCAACGGCGCGCTCGTCGATCTGAGGGTCCTCGACTGGGCGCGTAGCGCCGCCGACCTGCGCTTCTAGCTCGACCCGAGGATCCGTCCGGCCTCGATCTCGAGCGCCCCGGCGCCGTCGTGCTCGACGACGACGTCCCCTCGACATACGACGCCCGCGCCGAAGAACACGTCGCCCCGCACCCGCAAGCGGGTGCAGCCCCGGAGCGAGGGGGGGCCGGCGGCGAAGCGACGCTCGAAGTCGTCGATACGGCCGAAAAAGGTCGGATCGAGGTCGACCCGCAAGGCCTCGGCCTGGCTCCCCGGCGCGGCGAGCACACGGTAGTCGTCGGAGAGCCGGTAGGCGTCCGAGCGCAGCGCCAGGAGGTCCGCGGTGGTCTTCACGGGAGCGAAGCGATCGCGGGGGACGACGATCGCCCGCGCGTCTTCGAAGACCTCGATCGCGGCGCCCATCGCCGTCTCGAGCTGGATCACCGACGGCGTGCCCGCGTCCCGCGGATCGACGTGCTTGCGGTTCTGGATGACCGGCAGCGCGATCGCGCCGTGTCCCGCGCGAAGCGTCCCGGCCAGCGTCGGCAGGTGGACCCAGAGGTTGTTCGTGTTGAAGTAGCGGTGGCGGTCGACGTCTTCGAAGGCCCCGCGGTCGGCCTCGGTGCACTGGGCCGATTCGCGGAGCACCAGGCGAGCGTCGCGCCGGCGCCGGGCGAGGTGGCCGCCCTTGCGGTCGCCGTGGGTCCGGCCCGTGACCTCCATCAGGAAGGGGAGCTCCTCGTCGGCCACGAGGCCCAGGATCCGCGGGTCGACGGTGGCGCCCAGGTTGTCGGCGTTCGAGACGAAGGCGTACTCGAAGCCCCGGTCGAGCAGCGCGGCCAACATCCCCGAGCTCTCGAGGGCGGGGTAGAGGTCGCCGTGACCCGGCGGGCACCACTCGAGCTCGGGGTTCGCCGCCCAGCGGGCGGGTGCGCCGCTCTCGGCGTCGACCTTGGGGACGCGGTGTTGGAGGAAATCCACCGGGAGCTCGCCGTTCAGCGCGGGGTGCGACGCCAACGCGGCCAGACAATCCTCCCGGGTCCGGAAGCTGTTCATCAGGAGCAGCGGCAGCTCCGCCCCGAGGCTCCCGCGGAGCTGCTTCACGTGGCGCACGATGATCTCGAGGAAGGACAGCCCTTCGCGCGCCGGGAGCAGGGATTTGGCCTGGGTCATCCCCATCGAGGTGGCGAGCCCGCCGTTGAGCTTGATGACGACACAGCGCGCCAGCGCGCGCTCGCCGGCCGCGCGCAGCGACTCGAGACCCTCGAGCTCCGGGAGGGTCGCGACCGGCTCGATCTCGGCTTCCGCGATCGCGCCGCTTTCCCCCGCGCGCAGCCGGTCGTAGCAGTGACGAAACGCCTCGACCGCGACCTCGGGGAGTCCGGCGCCGCGCATCTTCTCGGCGAAGGGCGCGAAGCTCACGACGCGGGCTCCGCGCTCTTCGCGCCGCGCAGCCGTCTCGTGTTTCCCACACGCAGCGTCATGCGCTCATCGTCGAAGAGCTCCATCAGCGGGACGGCGTGTTTGCGGCTCGTCCCGATCAGGTCTTTGTAGTCGGGGGTCGCGAGCTCGCCGTGGGCGAGCAGGTGCTCGCGCACCCGGTCGCGCAGGTGGTCGACCGCGTCGGGGTCGAAGCACCAGTCGCCCGGGGCCGCGGTCGCCCGGCCCTCGCGAATGAGATGGGCGAGGACGGCCCGCACCTGGGACAGCTCCGCGCCGAGCCGTTCGCTCCACTCCTTGGCGGAGGGCGGCTCGAGGCCCGCCTCGCGCAGCCCCGTCACCAGGGCATCGGCCAGCCGCGTCTCGTCGGCGGAGAGCGTCGCCTGATGCGTCGCGAGCCGCAGCCGTTCGCTCTCGACGGCCACGACCCCGCGCTCTTCGAGGAGCGCGATGGCCCGGGCGATGGCCGCCGCCGCGACGTTGTCCGGAAGCCGCCCCGCCAGCGCCGCGCGTCCCAGACCGGGCAGCAGGGGGTCCTCCCGGTGGAACTCGCCCAGCGCGGTCACGATGCGGCCGCACAGATCGTCGAGGGCCGCCCGCGAGAGCAGGAGCCCGCCCCCGATCTCGACCACCGACTCGCCGTCGAGCGGCCCGAGGGCCGCCTCGAGCGCCTTCGGGCCGAGCCCGGTCTCCGCGGCGAGCGCGGATCGCGCCAGCCCCGCGAGCCCCATCCGCGCGACGCGCAGGGCCACCGCCGGGGTGGGCTCGAGGGTGGCCAGCACCTCGAGGTCGCGCACCAGCGTCGGGTCGCTCGCGCGACGCCTGGGGGGCGCCGGGTCGAGCACCCGCCCGCCGCCCACCGTGCTCCCGCCTTCGCTGTTCTGGGCGAAGCCCTGCACCACGAAGTGGTCCCCGGGGAGGAGCGGCAGCGGCTCCCCCTCGAGGTGCACTCGGGCGAAGCCCCGGGCGCCCGGTGCGAGCTCGGGATCCCCGAGCGGCATCACCCGGGCCCGGCGCTCGGCGGTGCCGATCAGGAGTTCCACCGAGGTGCGGCCCTCGAGGGGGGGCGCGGCGGCGAGCCAGTGGAGCTCGGCGTCGAAGCTCTCGGTCGTCGTCAATCGTCCCTCCAGGGTGAGGAGCTCGCCTCGGGCGGCGTCGCCGCGCTCCACCCCCTGCAGGTTCACCGCGGTGCGGGTGCCGGGCTGCGCCCGCTCGACGGAGACACCGTGGCTCTCGAGGCCCCGCACCCGGCCGCGTTGACCCGAGGGTTCGAGCACCACGGCGTCGCCGGTCTCGAGCACGCCACCGGCGAGGGTCCCCGTCACGACGCTTCCGAAACCGCGCACCGAGAAGCTGCGGTCGACCCAGAGTCGGGGCACCGCGCCCCGATCGATGCCGAGGTCCTCGGCGCGGGCCAGCTCGCGGATCGCGTCGCGCAGCGCGTCGATTCCACGGCCATCGCGACACGACACCCGGAGCACGGGCGCCCCCTCGAGGGGCCCTCCCGCGAGGAGCTCGGTCACCTCCTCCTCGGCGAGGTCGGCCACGTCGTCGTCGACGAGGTCCATCTTGGTGAGGGCCACCACCCCGCGGCGGATCCCGAGCAGGGAGCACACCGCGAGGTGCTCGCGGGTCTGCGGCATCACCCCTTCGTCGGCGGCGACGGCGAGGAGCACGAAGTCGATTCCCGAGGCGCCCGCCACCATGTTGCGGATCAGCCGCTCGTGCCCCGGGACGTCGACCACCGAGATCCGCGTGCCGTCGTCGAGATCGAGCGGCGCGAAGCCCAGATCGATGGTGATGCCGCGGGCTTTCTCCTCGGGGAGCCGATCGGTGTCGACGCCGGTCAGCGCCGCGACCAGCGCGGTCTTGCCGTGGTCGATGTGGCCGGCGGTACCGAGCACCCACTGGGGCCGCGGCGACTCGCGCTCATCGCGGGCCAATGCGCTCCAACCCGACGTAGGGCTGCAGGGCCGCGGGCACCCGCACCGAACCGTCCTCGGCCTGGTGGTTCTCGAGAAGCGCCACCAGCGCGCGAGAGATCGCCACCGCCGTCCCGTTCAGCATGTGGACGTACTCGTTGCGCTTTGCGCCCTCGCGGCGGAAGCGCACGCCGAGCCGCCGCGCCTGGTAGTCGGTGCAGTTCGACGCGCTCGTCACTTCGCCCCAGCCACCCGCCTCGCCTCGCCCGGGCATCCACGCCTCGATGTCGAACTTGCGATAGGCGGGGGCGCCGAGGTCGCCGGAGGCGATGTCGAGCACGCGGTAGGGCAGCTCGAGGTCGCTGAAGAAGGCCTCTTCGAGGGCCAGCAGGTGCTCGTGCATGGCCGCCGAGTCTTCGGGGCGCGTGAGACAGAACATTTCCACCTTGGAGAACTGGTGGACCCGGTAGAGCCCCTTGCTCTCGCGCCCGTGGGCGCCGGCCTCGGTGCGAAAGCAGTGGGAGAGACCGACGAGCTTCCGGGGAAGCTCCGCCTCGTCGAAGATCTGGTCGGCGTGGAGGCCGCCCAGGGTGATCTCCGCGGTTCCGATCAGACACAGTTCGGCGTTCTCCACCGAGTAGATCTGGGTCTCCGGACCGCGCGGGTTGAAGCCGATGCCGTCGAGCACCTCGGGCTTGGCGAGGTCCGGGGTGCTGTAGGGCGTGAAGCCGTCACGCAGCAGCTGGTCGAGGGCCATGCGCTGGAGCCCGAGCTCGAGGAGCACCGCCTCGTTCTTCAGAAAGTAGAACTTGGGGCCGGTCACCCGGGTGCCCGCTTCGAAGTCCACCAGGTCGAGACGGCGCCCGAGCTCGACGTGGTCCAGGGGCTCGAAGTCGAAGGAGGGCACCTCGCCGACCCGACGCAGCTCCCGCGAGTCCTCTTCCCCCCCGGTCGGCACCTCGGGGTGGAGGAGGTTCGGGAGCGAGCGGAGCTCGTGGTCGAGGGCGGTCTCGGCCTCCGCCAGGGCGCCCTCGATCTCTCCGACCCGCGTCTTGAGCCGCCGCCCCTCCTCGCCGTGGGCGGCGCGCTCGTCGGGCTCCATCTTGCGCTTCCCGCTCTTCTGGTGGGCGTTGCGCTGCTGGTTGGTCTCGCCCAGCTCGGTGCGGAGCGCCGCGACGCGCTGGTAGGCGGCCGCGGCCGCGCCGACGTCGGCCGTGACTCCCCGGCGACGGCAGCTCTCTTCGATGGCGGCGCGGTCTTGGTCCAAGCGGCGCGGGTCGAGCATCGGACGGAAAGAAGCACAGCCGGGAGATGGCGTCACCTCGAGACGCCGGCGAGAAAACGCGTCATCCGCTCGAGCACCGCATCGGCCCGATCGCGGTGGGGCGCGTGTCCGCAGGCGGGGATCAGCCACGACTCCGCGGCGCCGCCGACCCCCGATTCGATCGCCCGCACCTGAGCGGGCGTGCCGTAGTCGTCGTCGCGGCCCTGGAGCACGAGACAGGGCACCGTCACGCCGGGGAGGTACGCCTCGAGGTTCATCGACTCGAAGCCGGGGTCGGTCCACGCGTCGTTCCAGCCGTAGAAGGCGCAGTCGACGTTGTCGCCGTGGTGGCGCGCCAACCGCTCGCGGAGCTCGCCCGACAGGTAGTGGTCGCGGACCCGGCGCGCCGCCTCGATGCAGATCGTCTCGTTGAAGACGTGCGCCGCCTCGGTGATCACCGAGCGCAGCCCGGGTCGCCGCGCCACCCCGGCGTACACCAGGGCGATCGAGCCGCCGTCGGAGTGGCCGACCAGGTGGTAGTCGCGGAGCCCCGCCGTCTCCACCACCCGGGGCAGGATGTCGCGGCCCTCGCGCTCGAGGTAGTCGAGAGGCCGCGGCAGGACACACGGGTCGGAGCGCCCGTAGCCCGCGCGGCTGTAGACGAGGGCGCCCATCCCGGTGGCCGCCGCCAACCGCTCGGGGAAATCGCGCCACAGACTCACCGAGCCCAGCCCCTCGTGGAGGAAGAGCAGGGTCGGGGCGACGCCGGGTCCGGGCCCCACCCAGCGGGCCTCGAGCCGGGTCTCCCCGACGGCGATCCAGGTGGCGTCGGCGGGCGCGCTCACCGCAGGAGCTCGGCGAATCGCTGGGGGCCACCCTCGAAGACGTTCAGGTCGACGGGCCCGCGGATCCCCGCGACCCGGCCGTCGTCGTCGTACTGCCAGAAGCGCCAGGGCCCGTACTCCGAGACGCTCGGGCGAAAGAAGAGGTCGCGCACCCAGAGCGGGGAGGTCTCGAAATGGCCGCGCACGATGCGGTGGTAGGAGGGGCGGTTCAGATAGAGGATCGGCTCGCGGCCGTGGGCGCGGCGGATCTGGTCGACGAAGACCACCAGGTCGTCGCGGACCCGGTCGAGATCCTCCCACGCCGTGCAGTTGCCCGTGAACTCGACGTCCACCACCGGCGGGAGCTCCCCGGCGCCGGGAGGCACCACCTCGAGGAAGTGGGCGGCCTGGTCCGGCCCGGGCGTGCAGAAGGTAAAGAAGTGGTAGGCGCCGCGGGGGATGCCCACCCGGCCGGCGGCCGCCCAGTTCTCGGCAAAGCGCGGGTCCCGGTGGTCGCGTCCCTCGGTGGCCTTGATGAAGACGAAGTGCACCGCGTCGCGGGGAATCGCGTCCCAATCGACTTCCCCCTGGTGGTGGGAGAGATCGATGCCCCGCACCGGGTAGTGCCCGGCGCTGGGGGCGCGCAGCGGGACGAAGCCGGCCACGTAGAGGGCGCCGACGCCGGCGACGGCACAGAGCGAGACGAGCGCGGCCGCGAAGAGCCACAGAGATCGTGTCGGTGACAAGCGCGGCACCGGTCCTTGGGCAGAGCGTCGGCCCCACTGTAGCCCTCCGGGAGCGTTCGGGAGGGTCGGCGCCCCCGGCGCCGCAGCGCTACCGCGAGCCGGTGGAAGGACCCGTCGGAAGGACGGGGAGGAGTTGGAGCACGCCCCACCACACGAAGGGCGCGAACCCCGACACGGCGAGCACCAGCGCGAGGGCGCGGTGGGGGGCCAGGGCGCCGGTGGCGCACTCGAGGAGCGCCCAGAGCAGCACCACGAGCCCGGCGGCGTTGACCGCCGCGAGGGCGCCCCAGCCGCGCCAGCCGAGGGTGCAGACCTCGCGACAGGCCGGGCAGGGCACGCGGCTCGGAAACCAGACGGCGAGGCACTCGGGGAAGGAGAAGCGATGTCGACACCGCGCGCAGGTCACCTCCCGGCATCGGCCGGCGGGCTCGTCCGCCTGAGACGCGGTTCGGGCACGGCGCGCGCTTCGATCCGGCCCTTGTCCGTCCCACGCGGCACCGCCAGACTGCACGCTCACTCCGGGGGAACACCGATGTCGAGATCGCTCACCGCGGCGCCCGCCGCACTCGCCAGGTGGCTGGCCCTCGCGCTGGCCGTCACCGCGCCGGCGAGCGCCGGCGCCACCGCGCTGGACGTCGAGCCCGGGTCCTGGGAGATGAGCTCGACCACGACGAATCCCATGTCCGGGCAGCCCCAGACCTTCACCGTCACCGAGTGCGTGAGCGCCGAGAGCATGGATCCCGAGACCTTCCTCAAGAACGCCCAGGGCTGCTCCCTCTCCGACGTCCAGACCAGCAGCAGCGCGATGAGCTGGACCATGACCTGTGGGGGCCCCGCCGGGTCGATGACCGGTCGGGCCAACATCCGCACCAGCGCAGGCGGCAAACAGGTGAACGGGACGATGAAGATGACGATGGACGTGGGCGGCCAGGCGATGGAGCTCTCGACCGCCTGGGCGGGTCGTTGGGTGGGCCCCTGCCCCTAGGGCGCCGGGGCTATCGGGGGGTCGCCCGCATCGGGTGAGGCGCTCCGCGCGGACAACACGCCCCGCATGCGCAGTCCGTCGCAGTAGCCCTGCACCGAGGCGAAGAGCTGGCCGCAGGTCTCGCCGACGAAGCCCGCCGCCTCGCAGCGCTCGAGACGCCAGGTGACCGAGCGGATCACCGCGGTCTTCGCGGGGACGCCGTCGCAGAAGTCGGGATGCGGAGCGGCTTCCCCGAGACACGCGTTGAGAAACACCAGCGCCCCGATCTCACAGCCCATCCCGTCACAGGCCCGGAAGCGGTCGAGGGAGTGGTCGAGACACATGTGGTTGTCGCCGCTCGGGCCCAGCGCTCGACCCTCTTCGAAGGCGACCTTCCCCTCGGCGAACCACGCCGCGCCCCGATGGCTCCACCAGTAGGCGCCCATCCCGGCGACGATCACCACGAAGACGACCAGGGCGCCCGCCACCGTGGCGAAGATCCGGCTCCCGTCCCGCATGGGTGCTTCTTCGGCCGGACGCGCCCCGCCCTCGAGACGCGTCCGCTCCCGAGGGCCGAGCGGGGCGGCAGGGGAGGCGACGATCGGGGATCCTACGCGCCCCGATGCCGGCCGCTCCCGATCCCGCTGCGCCCGACGCCCCGCCCCGCATGGCCGGGCGGCCCTACCTGCTCTTCAACGTCGCCGTGGCGTCGTGGTTCGGGGCCTGGGGACTCCAGGTGCTGCTGATCACCTGGATGCTCGTGGGAGAGCTCGGGCTCGGCGCCGAGCGCATCGGGATCGGACAGATGGCGATGATGCTCCCGGCGCCGTTCTTCCTGCTCTTCGGGGGCGTCACCGCCGACCGCTACGACCGGCGTCGCCTCCTCGTGGGGCTCCATCTGCTGGCCGCCCTCGTCTCGGCCGGGATGGCCGTCCTCGTGGGCCGCGGCGCGCTGAGCTTTGCCGCGGTGGTGGGGCTCGCGCTGATCCTCGGAACGATCCAGGCCTTCGTCTTCCCCGCCCGCGACGCCCTCCTCAACCAGGTGGCCGGCTCGAACCTCCTCCGCGCCGTCGCGGGGGCGACGATCGTCCAGCTCGGCTGTCAATCGATGGGCTCCGCGAGCGGTGGTCTCGTCGCCTGGATCGGCACGCCCGCCGCCCTCGCCTTCCAGGCGTTGGTGTTCTGCGCGGGGGTGCCGGCGCTCCTGCGTATCCGGACGGCCCCGCCCCGGCCCCGGGAGCCGCTCCGGGCCTCCGAGCTCTTCGAGGGCCTCCACGAGGTCTTCGGGAGCCCGGTGTTGCGGGTGCCGATGCTCCTCACCGCGGCCATCGGCCTCTTCTTCATGGGTCCCTACTTCGTGGCCTTCCCCGTCATGCTCCGGGACGTGTGGCAGGGGACGCCGGGCCAGCTGGGCCTGCTCCAGGCGACCTTTCCCTTCGCCGCAGTGCTCGGCACGGTCGTCGTCTTCTGGCGCGGGGCGATTCGGCGCAAGGGGCGCGCGCTCCTGCTCGCGCTGACCGGCGGCGCCGGGTGTCTGTTCACGATCTCGACGGGCGTGAGCTACGAGGTGGCCCTCGGGATCTCGTTGCTCTGGGGGATCTGCGGGGCGGTCTTTCTGAACGCGAGCCGCACCCTCTTCCAGCAGGCGGCACCCGAGACCCATCGCGCCCGGGTGCTCTCGGTGTACAACCTGGGCTTCATGGGGGCGGGCGCCATCGGGATGCCCGTCGCCGGGGCGATCACGCGCGCCGTGGGCCCCCACGGTACCTTCCGCATCAGCGCGCTCGCGATGCTGGGCTTCCTGGCGCTCGTCGCGCTCACGACCGAGATCCGCAAGGTCCGCTGACTGGAGACCCACCCGTGCCCGCATACATCATCGGCGTCATCGACATCCACAGCCCCGAGGCGTACCAGGAGTACGGCGCCCGGGTGCCGGCCGTCGTCGAGAAGTTCGGCGGCCGCTACCTCGTGCGGGGCGGAGACCACGACATGCTCGAGCCCGGCGCCCCGGGCAACCGCTTCGTGGTGATCGAGTTCCCCGACCGGGCGGCCATCCGCCGCTTCTACGGATCGCCCGAGTACCAGGAGATCGTGGGCATCCGCACCGCGGCCTCGCAGGGCTTCCTGGCCGGGGTCGACGGGGTCTAGCTTCGCACTCGTCCCCGCGCACCGAAGCGGCGTACACTTCCGGGGCCCGGCCACTGCGGGTCGGAGCGCTGGAGGACGCCGCCATGGCCACGCGCCGACTCGACCACGCCCTGAGCGACCTGCGGGTGCTCGACCTGACCCGCGCCGCAGCCGGGCCCGCCTGCACCCGGATGCTGGCCGAGATGGGCGCCGACGTGATCAAGGTCGAGGGGGCGCCGGGCGGCGACATGATCCGGCACATGGCCTCGCTGCAGTTCCGCAACGAGCCCAGCCTCTACTTCGTCCAGCAGAACCGCGGCAAACGCTCGGTGTGTCTCAACCTCCACGATCCCCGCGGCGTGGCGATCCTGGCGGAGATGATCCCCCATGTCGACGTCGTGGTGGAGAACTTCCGCCCTGGCGTGATGGAGGGTCTGGGGCTCGGCTACGAACGTCTCGCCGAGATCAAGCCCGACATCATCCTGTGCTCGATCTCGGCGTTGGGCCAGACCGGGCCCTTGTCGCAGCTGCCGGGCTACGACTTCATCGCCCAGGCCTATTCGGGGATCACCTCGATGATCGGGCCGGCGGACGACGCGCCCTACATGCCGGCGGCGGCGATCGGCGACATCAGCACCGGTGTGCACGGCGCGCTGGCGGTGGTGGCGGCGGTGCACCACCGCAACCGCACCGGAGAGGGCGAGCACCTGGACGTGGCGCTCCTCGACGCCTACTACCACTACCACGACGCCAACGTCGCGAGCTATTCCGGAAGCGAGGGCAAACACCAGCCCAGTCGCACCGGGCGTCACGTCGAGTACCTGAGTCCCTGTGGCATCTACCGCGCCAACGGCGGCTCGATCGTCATCATGTCCTTCCTCCACCACTGGCCGGACCTGTGCAAGGCGATGGAGCGCGAGGAGTGGATCGACGACCCCGCGTGGAACAGCGACGCGGTGCGGCTCCAGAAGATGGACGAGGTCGTGCCCGCGATCGAAGGGTGGCTCCAGAGCTTCCCGGACGTCGAGAGCGCGGTGAAGCGGATGCAGGACTTCGGCGTCCCCTGCGCGCCGGTGCTCTCCGTCGCCCAGACCGTAAATCACCCCCACCATCGTCAGCGCGGCACCGTGCGGCGGGTGCACGATCGGCTCCACGGCGAGGTCGACCTGCCGGGCTTCCCGATCAAGTTCAAGAAGCTCCCGAACAACACCGAACTCGAGGCGCCGACCCTCGGCGAGCACAACGCGGAAGTCCTGGGCGAGATGTTGGGTCGCAGCCAGGACGAGATCCGCGAGTTGGCGGAGGCGGGGATTCTGCAGGAGAAAGAGTTCTAACGTCGCGCCGCGTGCTTGAACAAAGGGCGACGGCCTTGCGGCCGTCGCCCTTGTTCATCTCGCAAGAGGGCTAGACGTCGAAGCGGTAGGTATCCCCATCGCGGACGATCTTGCCGCCCACGGGGTTGGCGAAGTGGGTGCCCAGCACCAGGACCGGCTGGTCGGCGTAGCGCTCGAGGAACTGCTTGCGGGTCTCGCGCGCGGCGTCGTTGTCGGCGTCGAAGGGGGTCACCCAGTCGGGGCGCCCGATCTGACAGGGGTGGTGCATCATGTCACCGGTGATGACGGCGTCTTCGCCACCGGACGAGATCCGCACGCTCACGTGCCCCGGGGTGTGCCCCGGTGTGGATTCGAACCAGACGCCTTCGCCGGCCTTGTGGTCGGGCTTCACCAGATCCATCTGGCCGGCGTCCATCACCGGCTTCACCGATTCGCCAAAGACGTCGCCAAAGGGGTCCTCCTCGAGGTCGCGCCAGAAGGCGAACTCCTCTTCGACCACCAGGTAGCGGGCGTTCGGGAAGGTCGGCACCCACTTGCCGTCGCGTTTGGTGGTGTTCCAGCCCACGTGGTCGACGTGGAGATGGGTGCAGATCACGGTGTCCACCGACGCCGGGTCGTGACCCATCTTCTTGAGGTCGTCCATGAAGGGGAGCTGGAGGTTCGCCCAGTCCTCCATGTTCAGGCTCTTGTCGTTCCCGATACAGGTGTCGACCACCATCTTCTGCTCCGGGGTCTCGATCACGAGCATCTGGATGTTGAGGATCAGGTTGTCCTCCGGCGAAACGAAGTGGGGCTTCAGCCAGGGAAGCTCCGACAGATTCGTCGGGGTCGCGTCGGGGAGCACCTCGAGCTCGCCGCCGGCCGCGGTCATTTCGATCAGTTGGCTGATTTGGATATCGCCGATCTTCCATTGGAGCATCGAGACCTTCTCCCTTCGGGGGGTGGGGGGGAAGGCGCAATCATACCTCGGGTGGGGGTATGATCCCTCCTTCCCACCCCACGCACCCTGTGGAATGGAGTCCGGAGGATTCGATGAAGGCCGCAGTCCTGCGCAAAGCCGGGGAACCGCTCACGATCGAAGAGGTCGAGATCGAGGGCCCCAAGACCGGTGAAGTCCGCGTGAAGATGGTGGCGAGCGGGATCTGCCACAGCGACTACTCGATGGTGCACGGCATCGTGCCGTGTCCGCTGCCCGCGATTCTGGGTCACGAAGGCGCGGGCATCGTCGAAGAGGTGGGGCCCGGCGTCGAGGGTCTGGAGGTGGGCGACCACGTGATCGCCGTGCTCACCCCCTCGTGTGGAGAGTGCGGGATGTGCGGCGAGGGCAAGCCCTTCCTGTGCCGCGACATGGGCAAGACCATGAACGAGTTCACCCAGCTCGACGGCACGGTGCGCACGCGCATCGGCGGCGAGGACATCTACCGGATGTGCGCGGTCGGCTCTTTCGCCGAGTACGCGGTGATTCCCCAGGGCGCGGCGATCCCCATCCCCAAGAAGTACGACCTCGCCAAGGTCTGTCTGATCGGTTGCGGGGTCACCACCGGGGTGGGCGCCGCCCTCAACACCGCCCAGGTGAAGCCCGGCTCGAGCGTCGCGATCATCGGCTGCGGCGGCGTGGGTCTCTCGATCCTCCAGGGTGCGCGGATCGCAGGGGCCACCACGATCATCGCCATCGACCCCCAGCAGGAAAAGCGCGACCTCGCCACCTCGCTGGGCGCGACCCACACGATCGACCCGAGCGACGTCAACCCGGTGCGCGAGGTGCGCAGCACGACCAAAGGGGGCGTGCACTACGCCTTCGAGGCCCTGGGGCTGCGCGAGACCATGGAGCAGGCCTACGGCATGGTCCGCCCGAGCGGGCTCGCCGTGGTGGTGGGCGTCGCCAAGTTCGGCGAAGAGATCTCGCTCAAGGCCGGTACCTTCCTCGCGGAGAAGAAGATCACCGGCTCGGCCTATGGCTCGGCCGTTCCCAAGCGCGACGTCCCCCGCTTCCTCGACCTCTACGACCGCGGCGAGCTCAAGCTCGACGACATGATCACCAAGGAGATCGAGCTCGCCGCCATCAACGACGCCTTCGCCGAGATGGGACGAGGCGAAGGCGCGCGTTCGGTGATTCGGTACGCCTAGGCAAGCGCGGGGCGAAGCCCCGCGCGCGCAGCGGCGCCGTAGGCGCCGCGAAGTCCACTCGGCTGTCGTCCGCGCGGATCCGATCCGCTTGCCGGGCACCCCCGCCACCGCGGGGCGAAGCCCCGCGCGCGCAGCGGCGCCGCAGGCGCCGCGAAGTCCACCCGGCTGCCGTCCGCGCGGATCCGATCCGCTTGCCGGGCACCCCCGCCACTGCGGGGCGAAGCCCCGCGCGCGCAGCGGCGCCGTAGGCGCCGCGAACCCCACCGGTCCGGTCTAGCGCCGCAGCACCCGCTTGCCGTTCCGATACGAGAACAGCGGCACGCGCTCCGCCCGTTCGCCGCGTTCGCGGCGCTCGACCTCCGCCAGCACATCCTCGGTCACGTCGATGATCGGGAGCTCCCGCGCCTGCTCGAGGGCGAACCAGTCGAGGTCGAGAAGCTCTCCGTTGCTGCGGACGGTGCCGCGGGCCCGCTCCGCCTCGGCGGCGAAGAACCGGGCGTGAAAGCGGATCGGGCTCTCCGGTGGCGTGATGGCGCGGAAGATGAAGTCGAGGGCCGAGAGGTCGGGCTCGAGGCGACCGTCGACAACGCGCCCGAACTCGAGGCCGGTCTCCTCGAAGGTCTCGCGGGCGGCGGCGACGCCGAGGGCGCGGGCGATGCGGGGGCTGGCTCGCTGCTCGAGCTGGGTGCGAGCGGTGTCACCGAGCTCGCTCACGCTGGGCTGTCGCGCGTCTTCGCGCTGGACTCCGCCACCGGGAAACACGAAGACGTCGGGCATGAAGCGGTTCTTCGGCGCCCGCCGACCCATGAGCACCCGGAGCCCCCCGGCGTCCCGACGCAGGATCACGAGGCTCGCGGCGTTGCGCGGCCGGACGCCGCGCGGGGCCTCGCTCATGCGCTCACCGCGACGAGGGCGTCCCGAAACTCCGGGTGGGCGATCTGGGTGAGGGCCCGGGCGCGAGCGCGCAGCGGGAGGCCCCGCAGCCGCGCGACGCCGAACTCGGTGATCACCCGGTCGACCAGGAAGCGCGGGAGCGTCACCGGGGCGTCGGGGTGGAGTCGCTCGACGATCCGCGAGACCTTTCCCCCCGCCGCCGTCGACGGGAAGGCCAGGATGCTCTGGTGGGTCGCGCCGAGGCTCGCGGCGATCGCGAAGTCGGGTTGGCCGCCGGGGCCCGACACGAGGCGCGAGCCGATCGCCTCCGCGTTCACCGCGCCGTCGAGGGCGACTTCCACCGCGGAGTTGATCGCGACGAAGTCGGGACACGCCGCGACGGGCGCCGCGCCGTGGGAGCAGCTCGCGGGCGCCATCTGCAGCACGGGGTTGCGGTCGACCCAGTCGTAGAGACGCTGCGTCCCGATCACCTCCGCCGCCACCAGGACGCCGCGGCCAAATCCCTTGCGGTCGCCGGTGAGCGCGCCGCCCTCCACCAGATCGATGCAGGCGTCGTTGATCATGCCGCCGTGGATGCCGAGGTCGCGGTGTCCCGAGAGCGCCTGGAGGATCGCGTCGGGGACGGCGCCGATTCCGAACTGGAGGGTCGCCCCGTTCGGGATCTCCGCGGCGGCGTATTTCGCGATCGCCAAGGCGTCGTCGTCCGGCACCGCCACGGGCACCTCGGGGATCGGTCGCTCCAGCTCGACCAGGAAGTCGAAGGCGTCGAGGGGAAGCTCGCCGGCGCCAAAGGTGTAGGGCATCCGCGGGTTCATCTGGGCGATCACGAGCGGCGCCGAGCGCACCAGGTCGAGGGTGCTGCCGACGCTCACCCCGAGGCTCACCCGGCCTTCGGGCCCCGGGGCGCTCACCTGCACGAGGGCGGCGTCGACGGGGTAGGCCCCCTCGGCGAGAAAGAGCCGCGCGAAATCGGAGTAGCGGCAGGGCAGGACATCCAGATGCCCCGACTCCCACAGGTCGCGCAGCGCGCCGCTGGCCTGGAGGGTCGTGAAGCGAAAGGGCGTCCCGGGGTGTTGGAAGGTGGCGAGCCGCCGCCGCAGGTTGCCGAACACGAGCTCGAGGTCGCTCCACCGGGAGCGCTGGGCGTCGAGCTCCTCGATCAGGGCGAAGGGCGTCGCGCAGCTCGCCGAAACGAAGACCCGCCCGCCGTCGGGGAGCGCGGCGAGGGCCTCGGCCGCAAGAGCGATCCGGCCAGCCCGTGGGCCGCGGCTCGGCCCGAGATAGGGGCTCCAGTCGATCCGGGTCGGCGTCGTCACGGGGGCGCAGTGTAGTCGGTGTGCGCTCTCCGCGGCGCTCGTCCCGAAGCCGGATCAGGTGCCGGGGATGCCTCCGTCGACGGGCGGCGGCTCCACGACGGGAGGAGGCGGAGGGGCCGGGGGCGGGGTCTCCGTCGGTATCACCGTCGGGCCGCCGGCGGACGTGTCGATCCCGAAGCAGCCCGAGCCGGGCTGGTCGCAGGGGTCCGGGCTGGGTGCGTTCGGGTTGCGCGGCAGCTCGAAGGCGAAGGGCAGCGGCGGGCCGGCGCCCACGTCGTAGGGCGGGAAGCGATCGGCGACCGGACCGAAGGGGATCTCCCCGTCGCAGGGGCCTTCGTCGATCGGGCCGATGCGCTCTTCGTGGGCACCGGCCGGGTAGAGCGGCTCGTCGCGCTTGGCGATCACGCACTCTCCGGGTGGGGCCACGTGGCGCTCGTCGCCGCGGGCCACCGGAAGCGGCGTGTCCCATTCGCAGAGCATCGCGTAGCGGCCGGTCTTCTCGGAGAAGATGTAGGCCTCGGTGTCGTTCCCGCGGTGGGTCGCCGTGGCGTCGAGGGCGGCCAGGGCGCGGGTGTCGTCACCCTCCACCGCATCGAGCACACGCAGCCTTCCGTCCTCGAGCCGCAGCCCGCCATCCTCCTCGACCCGCATCGTCGAGGCGGCAGCCACGTGGGCGAGGGCGTCGCCCATCAGCAGACCCACATGGCTCGTGTCGGCGGTCGACAGGGTCTCGCCCGGGTACACCGCGTCGCCGCAGGCGAGGGTGCGGCGCCCCGCCGGCCCGCTGGCCGTGGCCGCGCCCGACAAGGTCGCGACGTGTCCCACCGGCTCCGCCGCGGGCGCCGGGGCCGGTGTCGCGAGGATCCCGGCCACCACGGCGAGCGCCGACAGGTCCCGGAGTCCCGCCTTCGAGCTCGTGGAGTGCATGTCTTCCCCCCTTGGTGGAGCCGACGTGTCAGTCCGCCCACGCGATCGTGACGAATGCGCCGACGCGGTGCCGGTCGTAGTCGTAGACGTCGCGGTTCGACCCGTTGTTGCGGTAGCGCCAACGCAGCGAGGCGCTGACGAGATCGGTGAATTGCCGCTCCAGCGCCAGCTCGGTCGCGACGTCGTTCTCCTTGCGGCTCCGGTTCGAGAGGTCCGGTGGCAGCGTGAACGGCGGATCCTGGAACGAGGACGGATGGCGATAGACCCGGCGCTGGTAGCTCACGTCGGCGTGGGCGACGACCTTCCAGAGGAGGTCTCGCGACGCGCCGATCCAGGGGCGGTAGCCGTTGAACGAGTACTCGCGGCCACGGGAGTCGTAGCGCTCGTGGGCGAAGCCGCCGCGGAACACCGTCTTCGCGTCGAGCACGTAGCGGTGGTCGTAGCCGATCGTCCAACGGTTGCCGTCGCGGTTGCGCACCTTCTCGTCGTCGAAGGGCGGAAAGCCGTCCTCTTCGACGTTGAAGAGCAGGTTGTCGCGGTCGAAGCGCACGAAGAGACGCCCGCTCCCCCACGCGTCGAAGCTGCGGTGGAGGGCGCCGGTCACGCCATAGGTGGCGATGTACTTGTCCTGGTCGCGCCAGCCGTAGCCGAAGCTCGGCATCACCCGCACCAGGGTCTTGTCGTCGATGCGGCGGTCGAGCCACATCGACACCGAGGGGAAGTGGAGATTGAACTCGTCGAGGTCGACGTAGGCGTAGCCCTGATAGCCCGCCACGATGCCGCTCGACCAGTCTTCGTGGGACCACAGGAGCGTCCCGGCTTCGAGCCGCCAGACCCCCCGCCAGTCGTTGTCGCCGGAGATCTCGCTCGGGAGGTCGACCCCGTCGCCGCGCAGCACGGCGTTGCTGTCGTACTCCATCCCCGCCGTGAGACTCGCCCAACGCTGCTGGCTGTGTCTCGCGTCGAGCCGCGCCAGCGCCTGGCGGGCGCGGTCCGCCCAGGGTGACTGGGGGTCGGCGGCGATCGCCTCCTCGAGGGCGCGACGCGCGCGCTCGCGATCGTCGGCCCGCTCCCACGCGAGCCCCGCGTAGTAGGCCCCGGCGGCGCCGATGGCGTAGCGGTCGCGCTCGACCGAGCGTTCGAGGAGGTCGGCCGCCGGTGCCGCGCGCTCCTCGCGAAGGGCGAGCAGACCCTGATAGAAGAGGAGCTCGGCGTTCTCCGGATCCTCCCGAGCCGCGTCGGCGAAGGCGCGCTCGGCATCCTCCAAGCGGCCGAGAGAGAAGTGCGCGACGCCCAGCCGGAGCGCGACGCCGCGCGCGTCGGGATCGAGGCGACGAGCCCGTTCGAGGGCGGGGAGCGCCTCCTCGTAGCGTTCGAGCTGAGCGAGACACAGACCCTCGATGCGGGCGAGCTCCGCGTCCTCCGGGTCGAGGGCCGCGCCGGCCCGGGCGACGCCGATGGCCTCCTCACAGCGTCCGCGCTGGGCGAGGCCGCTCGCCTGGAGACGCAGCACCGCCGCCTCGTCGGCGCCCCACACCGGGCCCGGGAGGATCAGCGCCGCGCAGGCCCAGCACGCGAGAAGGGGGCCGCGCAGCGCGCGGCACCGAGATCGGGTCAAGCGAGGCGCCGCCGGGTGGCGGCGCAGACCAGCACGCCGAGGCCGACGAGTAGCGCCGTGGAGGGCTCGGGGATGACCGCCGAGCCGCTGGCGCCCACCAGCCGAAACTGCGGAAGAAAGAATGCGTCCTCTCCCATCTCGTCCGGGGCGATGGGCAGGGTGCGGGCGATCAGGTAGTCGACGTCGAAGACAAACGCCTCCTCCGCGGTGAGATCTTCCAGGAGCACGGACGGAAACACCAGGGACCCCAGCTGCACGAGCACCCAGCCGAGGGTCGCGTCGATCGACAGGGAGACCTCGGGTCCACTATACGGATCGGCGTCTTCCGGCACCGTGGGCTCGACGGCGGCGAAGATCAGGAAGTAGTCGTCGGCGAAGGACACCGAGCTCACGCCGGTCCAGGTGGAGAGCGCGACGACCGGCGCAGTCTCCGGGTCCGTCGTGCTCTGGAGCTCCTGGTCGATGTCGATCGGGCCCGGGTCGAGGGCGGGGCCGATTTGACTGGCGTCGAGGTGAAAGAGCGGCACCCCCGCTTCCAGAGCCGCCGCGACCGAGCTCTCTCCGATCCCGAAATTGCGGGGCGCCGGGTCCTCGAAGAAGGGCCCGTCGAAGGTGACCAGAACCGGGGTTGCATCCGCCGGGTGCGAGGCACCCACCGCGAGCAGCACGGCGCCAATCCAGCCGAGCAGGCGGCAGGCCGGCCGGTGCGAGGGGCGGAAGAGAGAGCGGCAGCAGAAAAGGGTCATCTCGCGGTCCAGCCTCGTGACGTCCCCGCGCTGGGGCGGAACGCACTGACGGCGGGCCGCTCGACCGGGGGGGTCCTGGGTGTGGTGGGGCGAAAACCAAACTGTGCAAGACACCGGTACGGGAAGGCCGGCGATCTTGCGTCTCAATGCGCTCGCAACCTGGGGCTCTATCCCTATACCGGGGTTTTATCTTATGCGGATCCGCAATGCTAGGTGCAAGGGTTCGGGGTCTTCCCCCCCACTCTGCAGATCGCCGGGGTCGACAACCCCCCGGTCTGCCAGGGCCCCCCGTTCGGCCAGCCATCCGAGGAGCGCGGCGAGATCGCGGTCGCGGGCCCGGACGCAGCCCAGCGAGATCGGTTTTCCGAGAAGCAGCGGGTCGGCCCCCCCGTGCAGGGCGATCCCCCCGGGAGCGAAAGGGAGCTTCGCCAGGCCCATCGGTCCCTGCGCCGACGGGGGCGCCTCGGTCGCCCCCTTCGCGCGCGCGGTGGGCCCCGGCTGCCACCCGGGGTTGCGCACCACCCGGTAGACCGGGAAGTCGCCCGGTGGTGTCGGGTGGCTCGGCGATCCGAGCACGACGCGAAAACTGGGCCCCGCCGTTCCGTCTCGAAGGTCCCGGCTTTCCAGCAGGAATCGCGCCCGGTCGATCTCGATGACGAGTGTCCCCGGCGAGGCCGGCGCGGGGGGCGAGGCGACGAGGAGAGCCAGCCACGGGAGTGCG
>JANQRO010000040.1 GCA_028284525.1 Myxococcota bacterium
GCGGCGCGCAAGCGGGGGCACGTCGACGCGGCAGCGGCCTCCCTCATCCTCTCGACCTACATCGCGCAGACCGCGACGAGACCGCAGAGGCCGCCGACGACGCCACGGCGGCTCATCCGTCGGTGCCCCCGTCGGCGTCGCGGCGCGCGAGGTAGGTCGAGAGGATGAGGGAGGCCGCTGCCGCGTCGACGTCCCCGCGCTTGCGCGCCGCGTGGCGTCGGCCGCGTCCCGCTCGGGGTGCCACGTCGCGGAGGGCCCGCTCGGCCTCCCGACTCGTCCAGCGTTCGTCGAGACACTCGACCGGAAGCCCCGAGCTGCGCGCGAGCGCCTCGGCGAAGGCCCGGGCGTCCCGAGCGGCATCGCCCTCGCGCCCGTTCATGTGGACCGGGAGACCGACCACGACGGCCTCGACACCGCGCTCGCGAATCAGCTCGCCGAGGCTCCGCAGGTCGCGGCGCATCCCACGACGCTCCAAGGCGCCGTGGGGCAGGGCGATCCGCCCGCTCGGGTCCGACACGGCGATACCGATGCGACGGGATCCGAAGTCGAGGCCGAGCACGGTCACGGGCCGAGTCTAGGGAATCAGTCCGGGCGCGAGCCGCGGTGGAGAAGAGCGGAGCGCGCGGCGTCGCGCAGGACGCGGTCGCGCTGGCCGAGGGCGTCGCGCAGGCCGCGCTCGGCGGCGTCGCCGGGCAGCGCGCGCAACGCGCCGATCACGGCGAGCTTGAGCTCGCGCAGCCGGCGTCGCGAGAAGAAGCCGCCGCGCTCCATCACCTTCCCCAAGGACGGGACGGCGTCGGGGTGGCCGAGCCGGCCGAGGGAGCGCACCGCCTCCCGGGCGAGGTCGAGAGCGTCGAGCTCGAGGGCGCGCTCGAGCACGGCCACCACGGGTGCGACGACGAGGGGCCGGCCGGTGCGGCCCAGGGCGTAGGTCGCGAGACGCACCACCTCCGGGCGCGGGCTCTGCAATCCCTCGATCAGCGCTTCGTAGGCGGCCACGTCGCCGATCTGCACCAGGGCCTTGGCGGCGTCGGTCGCGAGCTCGTCGCGACTGTTCAGCAGCAGCTCGCGGAGGGCGGGAACGAGACGCGGGTTCTGGGTTTCGCCGCACAGACGCAGCGCGGCGCGACGGCGAGCGGCGTCCTCGCTCTCGAGCTCGGCGAGGAGCGCGGTGGCCGCCTCCTCCCCCATGGCGAGCACCACACCGCTCAGCCGGCCGCGGGTCACGCGGTCCTGCTCCTCGCTCACCCGACGCAGTAGCGGCCCGACGGCCGGGCTTCCCAACACCAGGAGCGCCTCCGAGGCGCGCAACGCGGTGTCGGCTTCGGGCGCCGCCGCGCGGTCGATCAACACGTCGAGGAGCGGGCCCTCGCAGAGCCGATTCACCGATCGCTCGGCGACGTAGCGCTGCTCGACGCTGCGCTTCTGGTCGTCGCTCGCGTGACGCGCGAAGCAGAGCAGCACCCCGTAGCCCTGGTCGATGGCGCCGTCTTCGACCTGTCGGGCGGCGACGGTCGCGAGCTCGTAGCCGAGCTCGCGGTAGGCGTTGTCGTCGTCGCAGTCTTCGAGCTCGTCGAGCAGCGCGTCGATCTCGAGCCGAGGCCCTGGGTTCGGGACCTCGGGAGACGCGGCAGATGGTGGAGGAGGGGTGAGACCGGTCAGCGTCGTCTCCGGGTCGATCTCTTCGAAGAGATCACTCGGGGCGGTGTCGTCGGCGCTCGGCGTCACGGGATCGGGCGACGCGGGCTCGTCCTCCTCGGTGCTCACGGGCTCGCGGTCGCCGACGACGATGTGTTCGGCGAGCGCGGCGCGCTCCGGCGTCGCGTTCGGGTCGTCGGGCTCGAGACACAGGAGACGCAGCAGGGCGTGGAGGCCTTCGGCGTCGAGACCCGGCTCGAAGACGAGGGTGCCGAGGCCGTGGAGGGCGAACTCGCGGGCGAGGTCTTCGCCGCGACCGGGACCGACGGGCGCTGCGGGCGACCCGAACCAGAAGGAGGGGCCGCGCACTTCGAGACGCAAAGGTCCGTAGCGGTCGAGGTCGTGATGCCAGGCGCGAGCACAGCGGTCGAGGAGGTCGTCGCGTTCGATGCTGCCGTCGGGGTAGTACTGGACGGCTTTGAGACCGCGCTCGAGCTCGAGCAGCAGCGCCGCCGCGTCGGCCGCCGTGCGCGCGTTGGGCGCTGCGGCCTCACCCCGTGCGGCGTCCGCGGGGTGGCCCTCGGGTCGGAAGTCGGCGCTGTGTCGACTCATCGAAAGCCAGCCTCTCGGGCCCGCCGCCGCCCGAGGAACATTCCCCGGGGGGTGGTGGTCCCTCCCGCCTATTGCATCGACCGTCTGCCGCCGGTCCTTTACGCACTGTTCTGCACGTGAGCCCGCGTCCCGATTGAGGGCCCCCCCCTGCACAGCTACGCTTTCCCCGACCCGGTTCCCCCAGGCCTCCCCATTCACCACACCGGGTCGATCCTCCGGACGTCGAGCGGGCGTGGCCCTTTTCGCGTGGCGAAAAAAGCGCGAAAATCGGGCCGGGAGGGTGATGTGAGCAGCCCTGCACAGGGGGATCCGGACCGCGACCGAGGAGTTCCGCCCGGGGACCCCGAGCGAGGAGCCCCGCCGCGGGACCGCGAGCGAGGGGCCCCGCCGCGGGTCGCCCTGGTGGTGGCGACGGCCCTCGGCGCCGGTCTCGTCCCGTTGGCTCCGGGAACGGTGGGCTCTCTGGTCGGGGTGGCCGTCTTCCTCGCCCTGGCCGCACTGCCCGGCTGGCTCTTTGTGCTGACGGGACTCGCTCTGTGTGCGCTCGGCGTGTGGGCCGCGGCGCTTGCCGAGCAGTGGTACGGGCGGGTGGACGACGGGCGCATCGTGATCGACGAGGTCGCCGGCCAGGTGATCGCCCTCTCGCCGCTGCTCGTGTTGCGCCCCGTGTCCCTTTTCTCCGGGCTTGTGACCGGCTTCGTCGCATTCAGGGTGTTGGATATCTGGAAGCCGGGGCCGGTGCGCTGGGCCGAGCGTGGTATCGGTGGAGGAGCGGGAGTCATGGCGGACGACATCGTCGCGGGAGCCCTGGCGGCGCTGATGGTCGGAGCCCTGGGGCTCCTCGGCGTCTTCGGCGCGACGCCGCGCCACGGGGTGCCGCTGTGATCGCCGAGGTGCTGACGATCGGCGACGAGCTCCTGCGCGGAGAGATCGTCGACAGCAACAAGTCCCACCTCTCCCAGCGTCTGCTGGATCTCGACGTCGAGACGCGTTTCCACAGCACGGTCGCCGACGATCCCGCCGACATGACCGACGCGTTTCGCCGCGCCGCGGGCCGCGCCGACATCGTGCTGGTGTCAGGGGGCCTCGGGCCCACCCGCGACGATCTCACCATCGAGGTGCTGGCCCAGACCTTCGGGCGCGAGATGGTGCTCGACCAGGCCTCCCTCGACACGATCCGCGCCTTCTTCCAGCGCTTCGGCCGCGAGATGGCCGAGAACAACGCGAAGCAGGCCTACTTCCCCGAAGGCGCCGACATCCTCGACAACCCGATCGGCACCGCACCGGGGACGATGCTCGAAGCCGAAGGTACGCTCTTCTTCTGTATGCCCGGCGTCCCACGAGAGCTCG
>JANQRO010000041.1 GCA_028284525.1 Myxococcota bacterium
TCGGCGCGCAACGCGAGCGCGTCGGCGCCTTGCGCTTCGAGGGCTGCGCGCGTCTCTTCGAGCCGCGCCGTGTCGCGCCCCGCAACCGCCACCCGGGCACCCTCCCGCGCGAAGCGCAGCGCGGTCGCGCGCCCGATCCCCGCGCTGCCCCCGACGATCAGGACGGCGGCGCCGTCGAGCTCCACCGCTAGGCCCCGACGCGAGGGGTCATCGCGGGAAGTAGCCCCGGGCGTGGTCGCGGGTCTGGACGCCCCGGGCGTGCTTGGTCACGAACTTGCGCCACATCGTGAGCTCGATGTCCGGGCGGTAGAGCCGCTCGCGCAGCCAGCCGTCCTCTTCGCCGTAGAACTTCTGGAGCTCCTTGCGAGCGAAGGCGTCGTCGATCGTAAAGTCCTCGACCGTGGGAATCTCCCACTCCTCCCGGGCACGCCCGTTCATCCAGGCGTCGGCCTCGGCGGTGTCGCGGGTCTTCATCACGCCGAACTGGAAGTAGGTGTGGGACCCCTCGTCCCGCGGCACGTAGGCCTCGAAGTGGATACAGGGCTCGGCGGGCCACGGCTCGACCTTCAGCATGCAGGGCATCCACAGCCCGACCTCACAGCTGTGCGCGTACTCGGCGATCTCGCGGAGCTCCTCGGGAGTCTTGCCCTCCGCCGCCGGGAGCGTCACGTCGACGACGCTGCCGTCGCGCATCGGGATCCGCGCCTCCTGGACGATGTTCGTCTCGGCGGCTTTGCGGGTAAAGCCCTTGGGTCCGTCGTCGTCGTCGACGTAGTGGGTCGTGCGTAGCACGCTCTCCTGGTTGGAGACCCAGCCGAAGGACATGGGAATCCCGTTCTTCACGCTGAAGGGCGACCAGTTGTGGATGAACTGGTGCCCCGGGTCGTAGCCGTTCTCGCAGGCGAGCCGCCAGTTGGCCTCGATCACGTAGGGATCGGCACAGTAGACCACCGCGTCGTCGTCGAGGAGCCCCGGGGCGACGTCGTGCTCGAGGGGCGGTGCCGCCACGTCTCCCACGAAGACGAAGACGATCCCTTTGCGCTCTTCCAGGGGGTAGCTCTTGATCCGCAGCTTCCCGATCAGGGGCGAGTCGGGCTCGTTCAGGATGGTGCGGAGCTCGCCGTCGTCGAGGTTGAAGGTGAGGGTGTGGTACCAGCAGGTGAGCGTCTCGGGCGTGTAGCAGAGGGGGCGGGCGGAGAAGCGCACGCCGCGGTGGGGGCAGCGGTCCTCCAACGCAAAGAGACGGCCGCCCTGTCGGGCGAGGAGGATGTCCTCGCCGAGCAGGGTGATGCCCTGGAACCCTCCGTCTTCGACGTCTCGTGACAACGCGGCGGGATACCAGTGATTGCGCAGCCCGAGCTCGGCGTCGATCCACACCCCCCACGGTTTCTTCGTGCGCTCGGTCTTCGCCCGCGCCTCGTCGACCCACGCGGCCGTCTCTTCGAGCAGGGTCTTCTCGACATCGCCCATGGTCTTGGTGCTCCCGCGCCCCGTCTTCGGCCGGCGCGCTGCCGCCCCGGGCGGTCGTCGTGGGGTCGTCCCCGCTTTCCCGGGGTGGGGCATAGTCTAGGTGCAAGCGAAGACCGGAGGAAACCGTGGCATCCCCGACCGCAACCGACCCCCCGCGCGCCGTGCCGGTGAAGCCGCTGCCCCTCGACGTCGAGCGGCGCCGCTGGTACGACGCGGTCTGCGCGCGGCTGGACGCCGATCGCTTGACCTCGTTCCTGGTCGAGCTCACCAGCATCCACAGCCCGACGGGGGCCGAGCGCGAGGCGAGCGAGTACGCCGCCGCGGTGCTCGGTGGCGCGGGCTTCGAGAGCCACGTGCAGCCGATGGGGGAGGCGCGGGGCAACGCGGTCGCCAGGCTGCGGGGCCTCGGCGGCGGCGCGACGCTCCTCCTCTACGAGCCGATCGACACGCACATGGACGCCGACGAGGACACCGATCTGCCCTGGGCGGGTCCCGCGCTTCGCGACGACATGCGTCCGGAAGGCGTCGTGCGCGATGGCCTGGTGATCGGTCATCGTCGCCACCATCGCCTTCGGGTTGGAGGCGCCGAGGCCG
>JANQRO010000068.1 GCA_028284525.1 Myxococcota bacterium
TTCTTCCACGCGGCGTTCCTGGGCGCGCTCCGCGGGGGGCTGGTCCCGATCCCGATCTCGACCCTGCTGCCGCCCCGGGACGTGGCCTTCATCGCGCGCGACGCCGGCGTCTCCCTGGCCCTGGTCGACCCGGCGCTGCCGGATGCGCTGCGCGAGCCCGGGCTCTACCCGTCGGGCTGTCCGGTCCTCGACCCGCGAGAGCTCGCGACGGCGACGGCCGACCCGGCCCCGACACCCCACCCCACCCGCGCCGAGGACCCCGCGTTCTGGCTCTACACCTCGGGCACCACCGGCCAGCCCAAGGGCGTGATCCACCGTCATCTCGACCTCCCGGCGACCGCCGAGCTCTACGCGGGGCCGATCCTGGAGCTCGGCCCCGACGACCTGCTCTTCTCGGCGGCGAAGCTCTTCTTCGCCTACGGCCTGGGCAACGGCCTCACCTTCCCGCTCTGGCACGGCGCGGCGGTGGGCCTCTACGCCGGGCGCCCGACGCCCGAGGATCTCTACCGGCGCGTGCGCGAGCTCCGTCCGACGATCTTCTTCGGAGTCCCCACTCTCTACGCCGCGATGCTCGCCGAGCCGGCGCCGCCCGAGGTCTGGCAGTCGACCCGTCTCTGTGTCTCGGCGGGAGAAGCCCTCGCCGCCTCGCTCTACGAGGAATGGCGCGAGCGCTACGGGGTGGAGATCCTCGACGGGCTGGGCAGCACCGAGATGCTCCACATCTTCCTCTCGAACCGGGCGGGCGCCGTGCAGCCCGGCACGAGCGGCGCGCCCGTGCCCGGCTACCGGGTGCGCATCGTCGACGACGCCGGGGAGGACGTGCGGCCCGGCGAGGTGGGGACCCTCCTGGCCCAGGGGCCGAGCGCGGCGCGGCGCTACCACGAACGCCCCGAGCAGACCGCCGCCACGATGTTCGCCCCGGGCTGGCTCCGCAGCGGGGACAGCTACCGCCAGACCGCCGAAGGGGCCTACACCCACGTGGGGCGCAGCGACGACCTCATCAAGGTGAGCGGCCAGTACGTCTCGCCGGTGGAGGTCGAGGCGGCGCTCGCGAGCCACCCCGCCGTGCTCGAGGCCGCCGTGGTCGCCCAGGCCGACCAGCACGAACTCGTGAAGCCCAAGGCCTACGTGGTGTTGCAGGAGGGCGCGGGGAGCGAGACGCTGGCGGAGACCCTGCAGCGTTATGTGAAGGAACGCCTGGCGCCCCACAAGTACCCGCGCTGGATCGAGTTCGTCGACGCGCTGCCCAAGACCGCCACGGGCAAGATCCGCCGCTTTGCGCTGCGCGAGAAGGGTGGCGCCCCGGACGAGGCCTAGCCGCCCGAGCGCCCGTGCCCGCGCTAGGTCGCGGGGTGGAAGCGATCGAAGAAGAGGTGGCCCTCGTCGATGCCCTTGGCTTCGAGGAGCCGTCCGACGGCGTCGCACATCTCGGGTGCGCCACACAGGTACGCGTCGTAGGGGCTGGCGTCGGGCACTTCGCGTTGGATCGCCTGGGTGACGCGACCGGTGCGGCCCTCCCAGGCGCACGCGGGACTCGGCTGGGAGAGACAGGGCCGGTAGTCGAGATGCGGGAGCTCTGCGCACAGCGACTCGAGCTCGCTCTCGACCGGGAGGTCGGCCCGGGTGCGCGCGCCGTAGTAGAAGAGGATCGGTCGCGTGTCGCGCTCTTGGGCGACGGAGTGGAGCATCGCCCGCAGCGGGGCGAGCCCCGACCCGGTGGCGACGAGGAGCACCGGGGCCTGGCCCTCGCGCAGATAGCTGGCGCCAAAGGGACCGCGCAGCGTCAGCGGGGCGCCCGGCCCGAGGCGATCGACCTGCCCCGAGAAGGCCCCGGCGGAGAGACGTTTCACGATGAACTCGAGCTCGCGCTCGTCGCGGTTGGCGATCGAGTAGGCGCGCCACTCCCCGGGACGCCCCGGGATCTCGAGCTCGACGAACTGACCCGGGTAGTAGACCAGGGGCTCCGGGAGACGCAGCCGCAGCCGGTAGAGCGTCTCGGTGAGGGGCTCGATCGCGGCGATCTCCGACGCGAGCTCCCGGGGCGAGAGCACCGGGAGCGAACGCCCGTCGTCCTCGCTGTCCGCCCGGATCTCGAGGTCTTCGAGGGGACGGGCGCAGCAGACGAGCGCGTAGCCCTCCTCGCGCTCGGCCTCGGAGAGCGCGTAGGGGGAGGCCTTGCCGAAGTCGACCTCGCCCTCCACGAGGAAGTACTTGCACGACGAGCAGTTGCCCTGACGACAGCCGTAGTGGAGCCCGACCCCCTGGCGCAACGCCGCGTCGAGGACGGTCTCGCCGGGCTCGACGTCGAAAGCCTGGCCGCCGGGCTCGACCTGCACACGGTGGGGGGCGTCGGCCACCGCGCTCAGGCGTCTCCGAGCTGAAGCATCTCGGTGGTGACGAGGAAGAGATCGGGCTCGGTCTCGACGCGTCCGACGAAGCTGCTCATCACCACGAGCCACTCGCTCAGCGAGATCTCTTCGCCGAGCTCCTCGCCCACCCGCTCGAGATCGACCCGGATCTCCTTCTCGTGTTGGAGATGCCAGTAGGGTCCCTTGTCCTCGATCTCCACCTCGGGGTGGTCGGCACGCAGGACGTCGAGGGTGGCGTCGGCCTCGGGGCTCTTCATCAACACCAGCACGACCCGGGAAACGGCCTCGGTCACGACGCGAGCTCCCCCAGGCCGTGCGCGTCGAGGAGCTCGCGCTGGGTCGCGCACACTCTCGCGAGCGCTTCGTCGAAGCTCGAGAGCGGCTTCGGGATCGCCTCCCAGGCCGGCCGCAGGGCCTCCGCCGCCGCCAGCGCCCGGGGCTGCCAGGTCGCGAGCCACTCGGCGATCACCTCGCGATTCTGCGCCGCCTCGGCCAGCTCGGCGTCGAGACACATCGCGGCGAGGGCGCCCGCGACCTCGACGTTGCGCCGCCGGTCGCGCTCGGTGGTGAGG
>JANQRO010000082.1 GCA_028284525.1 Myxococcota bacterium
TTGTGCACCCGGTCGCTCGCGTCCCACGCCGAGGCGTGCCGGATGCCGCGGAAGCGACCCGCCCCCGCCTCCACATGGGCGGAGAGCACCTCCTCGACGGCGTCGCCCAGCCGAAGGTCTGCGTAGCCCACGATCGCCGCGATCGTGGCGCCGGGGGTCGTTTCGCTCCGCGCCGCCTGGGCGGCGACGAACTCGGTCTCGCCCACGGGTCGCATCGCTTCGGGCCCGTCTGTGCGGTACTCCGACGAGCATTCGAGAAACACCGTCTGCACCACGTTGTGGCCGCCACTGGTGTCCTCGTGGAGCTCCTCGACGAGGTAGCGGCTGCCCGGCAGGTCCCAGAGGTGGTGGTGCGGGTCGCAGATCGGGAGCGCCGGGTCGAGGGCGTCCTCCCGGGTCGTGGCCAGCCAGGCCGCGCGGTCGTCACGCATCGGATCTCCTGCGCTTCGGGGGTCGGAACGAAGAACGCCCGGCCGCGGGGGCCGGGCGTTCGGACACCATCGCTGCGTGGAATCGGGCAGCAGGTGGTCGCAACGGGTGCGGGCTAGCGGCGCATCTCCCGGAGTCCGCTCGCTTCCCACTCCTTCGAGAGCTGCTGCAGCTTGCGCGAGAACTCGTCGAAGGGCTCGTCGAAGGAGAGGATGATCTCGGTGGTGCGCGGGATCTCGTCGCCGTTCAGCAGACCGCGGTAGCGGTTCAGGTTGGCGAGGATCGCCTCGGCCACCTTGAGCGCCCGTTTCTCGGTCTTGATCAGGGGCGACTGCAGCGTGTAGACGTTGTTGCGTCCCCACAGGCTCTCGTCGCGCACGATTCCGATCTCGCGGTAGACACCGTTGATCGGGTCGTAGTTGTACTCGACCCGGACTTCCTTGAAGACGTCCGAATTGCCCGTGTAGAAGCCGCGCTCTTTCTCGACCTTGCCGAGCTGCCGGCACCGGGGGCAGTAGAAGGTGTCACCGTGGTTGAGAAGGAACACGCCCTTGGCGTAGTCCTCGCACTCGGTGTTTTCGCAGTACCCAACGCCTCGTTTCATGCTGGCCATCCCGCTTCGGATCGCCTCCCGAATGTCCGCCAGGGGGTTAGGGGGTCACCCAGGGCAGTGTCCCGACTGGCACGCCCTAGAATGGCAACTTGTGTGCCAAACCCCTCGTGTAGAGAGGTTTCCCAATGATTTCGGACCGTTGAGACCGGGCTTGCGAGGGGCACGCCGCTCCGGCGACGCGCAGGAGCGGCCGCCAGGGCACCGTCGTGGGTGGCAATAGTGGAAGAGAACTTCCGCAGGGGGTGGGCCCGCGCAACCGCTGGCGTAGCGCCAGGTGCACTAGCTGCGCTGGTCCGGCAGAACAGGGGGTGCAAGCCGAAGCCTCGCCTGAAACGCCTCCGTGCCCGGAGGCCGCTTGGGGAGCACGCGAAGTCGCGTCATCAACTTTTTACTTTTGCCCTTCCGGCAAGTCAACGGCTGTTTTACCGGTTCGCGAGGTTGGCCCCGAGGGGGCTCCAGTGGGTCGTCGGCGGCGGCAGAGCGGGCTCAATCCCCGGATTCTGGGGCGGATTCGGCGCCGCGGAGAACGCGGCGATCGAAGGCCAGACGCGCCCAGTAGAGACCGATCACACCGAGGGTGACGACATAGGCCGCGACCAGGTAGCTCACGCCCCCTCCTCTGCCGCCGCGCGGGCGGCGAGGGCGCGTTGCTCCTGGAGCTCGCGCAGACGCTCGACGTCCCAGCGCAGCGCCATGAGCACCGAGAAGACCAGCAGGTTGGCGACGACGCCGAGCAGAAAGGGCCAGCCCATGCCCTCGCCGAGGCTCCCCCGCTCGAGGTTGCTCGGGTGGAGGGCGCGGCCGCCGGCCAGGTCGATGGCGAAGTAGTTGAGCGGGATGATGAGGAGCCCCGCGATCCCGTACACCGAGGCGAAGCGGGCCGCGCGCTCGCTGCCCTCGGCGAAGCTCCGCAGCAGCAGATACGCCAAGTACACGAACCAGAGCAGCAGGGTCAGGGTGAGCCGCAGATCCCAGGTCCACCAACGGCCCCAGGTGCCCTTGGCCCAGATCGGACCGGTCACGATCACCAGGGTGCAGAAGAGCACGCCGACCTCGGCGGCGGCGCGGGCGCCCCGATCCCAGCCTTCGGCGCGGGTCGCCAGGTAGCACGCCCCGAAGAGCGCCGTGCACGCGAAGCCCAGGTAGGCACCAAAGGCCAGGGGCGGGTGCACGTAGAGGATCTTCTGGACGACGCCCTGCATCGAGTCGATCGGCGCGCGCCACACGGCGGCGAGCCACACGGCGCTCACCAGCAGCGCCAGCGCCGACCCCGGGCGGATCCAGCTGCTGGCGACACGTTCGGCGCCCGTCGGGGCCGCGATGCTCCCGGTCTGCTCCATCGCTTCACTCATCTGGAACGAGGTCTCGGGCGATGACGGTCTCGCTCCGACGTTGCGTTCACCGCTTCACTCGTCGAGAACGTGGTCGACCGCGAACACATCTCGCTCCGCGCTTCGGGTGCCGGTTCACTCATCGAGTACGAAATCGAACGTGACGAAGGAGACTATCAGATAGACCGCATCGGTCACGGCGAGCAGCCGCAGCGGCGGCGGGGCGATGGTGCCGACGTCGAGGAGCGCGCGGGTCGCGGCCACGGCCGAGAGCAGCACCGGGATCAGCAGCGGCATCGCGAGGAGTGGAAGCATCACCTCGCGGAAGCGTGTGCGCACGGCGATGGCGGCGAAGAGGGTGCCGAGGCTCGCGAGCCCGGCGCTCCCGAGGGCGGCGACCAGGGCGAAGGGCGCGGCGATATCGGCGACGTCGACCGAGAAGGCCAGGGCGGCGACCGCGAAGGTCACCATCTGCACGGCGAAGAGGAACACCCAGTTGGCCGTGGCCTTGCCGAGGAACACGAAGCCGCGATCGACGGGCACCAGCGCCAGCCCCGACAGGGTGTCGTGCTCGAGCTCGATCGAGAACGAGCGGTTCAACCCGAGGAGCGAGGCGAAGAGCCCGACGATCCAGAGCAGCCCGGGGATCGCCGCGCGTCGCTGCTCCGGACTCTCCGTCGGGAGGGAGAACCAGAAGAGGATCACGGCCAACGCGGAGAAGAGCGTCATCGCGACCAACCGGTCGCGGCTGCGCCACTCGACGGCCAGGTCCTTCCACAACACGGCGCGGAAGACGCTCACGGGTCGGCCCCGACGACGCGCTCCAACGCGACGCGGTCGAAGGGCCCCGGGACGGGCGCGCAGCGCCCCCGGCGCAGCACCCACGCGCGGTCGGCCAGACGCGCCGCGCGGTCCAGATCGTGGCTCACCAGACAGATCGCCGTGCCCGCGTCGCGCAGGGAGACGAGGGTGGCTTCGAGGGCCGCGGCCGAGCGCGCGTCGAGGGCGTTGAAGGGCTCGTCGAGGAGGAGCACCGCCGGGCCGTGGACCTGGGCCCGCGCCAGGGCGAGGCGTTGGCGCATGCCCCGCGAGAAGGAGTCGACCCGCTGGTCGGCCACGCCGCCGAGCTCGGCCGCGTCGAGGAGGGTCCGCGCCCGCGTCGGATCCGCGCCGTAGAGCCGCGCCGCAAAGCGGAGGTTCTCCTCGGCGCTCAAGGCGCCGTAGAGCATCGTCTCGTGTCCGACATAGCCCACCGCGCGGCGCGCGCCGCGGCGATCGGCCGCCCCGCCCACCGTCACCCGCCCGGCGCTCGGCAGCGCGAGGCCGGCGAGGATGCGCAGCAAGGTGGTCTTGCCCGCTCCGTTGGCGCCGAGGAGCGCGCTGATCTCGCCCGGATCGAGCTGCAGGTCGACACCGTCGAGGACCTCGCGCCGGCCCAGCCGTTTGGAGACGCTCTGCGCACGCAGCCCGGTCGGGCTCAAGCGTCGGCGTCCAACGGCGCGCCACACTGCGAGCAGAAGCGGTCTTCGTCGCGGGTCAGCGCGCCGCAGGCGGCACAGGTCGGGGCGTCGGGTAGCGTGACGCTGTCGGGGGTCGTGCCGGCGTCCTCGCGTTCGAAGAGCGCCGCCACCCGGGCGCGCAGCTCGGCGCGCAGGGTCTCGAAGTCCGCGTCGGACACCTTCCCGGTCTCGTGATCGTGATCGAGGTCGCGCAGCGCCGCGT
>JANQRO010000116.1 GCA_028284525.1 Myxococcota bacterium
GGTGCTGCGCGGGTTGGTGGCGGCGCTCCCCGACGCGCTCCCCCGGGAGCGCGTCGCCCATCTGGCCCTCGGGCTCGGGGCCGACGTCCCCTTCTTCCTCGATCCGCGGCCCTCCTGGGTGGGCGGGGTGGGCGAGGAGATCGAGCCCCTCGAGGACTTCCCCCCGCTGTCGCTCCTGCTGGCCACGCCGCGGCCGGCGCTCTCCACGGCGCAGGTCTTCCAGCGCTTTGCGGCGCTCCACCCCGAGTTGACCCCGGACCCCCCTCGCCGTAGGATCCGCGGCTCTCGAGGGGAGCGGGTGCGCGCGTTGGTGGCGCTCGCCGGACCTCCGGTCGCGGCGAGGGCCGACGGCGGGGAGGACGATCCTCTGCGGAACGATCTGGAGCCCGTGGCGGTGGCGCTGCGACCCGAGATCGCCCGCCTGCGCGAGACCATGTTGTCCGCCGGGGCCCGCGCCGCCGCGATGTCGGGGAGCGGCCCGAGCGTGTTCGGAGTCTTCGAGAGCTGCGAGGCCGCCGCGTCCGCCCGCGACCGGGCCGAGTGGGCAGCCGAGACGCAAGTCCACGTTTCGGCCACGCTTCATTAAGCTGTGGGGAGCCCGCGCGCGGCTGAGGGGCTCGTGCCGGGACGGAGATGGGGCGTCGTCTAACGGTAGGACAGCGGCCTTTGGAGCCGTGTGTGGAGGTTCGAATCCTCCCGCCCCAGCCAGCTGCCGCAACCGCGATCCACCCAGGGAGTGAGGGCGAGACATGTCGAGAATGAAGCTCTTCGCGGGCAACTCGAACCGCGACCTCGCCCAGCGTGTCGGCGACTACCTGGGGGTGCGACTCGGCCACGCCTCGGTCAACACCTTCAGCGACGGCGAGATCGCCGTCGAGATCCAGGAGAACGTCCGCGGCCTCGACTGCTTCGTGCTGCAGTCCACCTGCCGGCCCTCGAACCGGCACCTGATGGAGCTGCTGATCATGATCGACGCGCTGCGCCGCTCCTCGGCGAAGCGCATCACCGCGGTGATCCCCTACTACGGCTACGCCCGACAGGACCGCAAGGTCTCGCCGCGGGTGCCGATCACCGCCAAGCTCGTCGCCGACCTGGTGACCACCCCGGGCACCGACCGGGTGCTGTGTCTCGACCTCCACGCCGGCCAGATCCAGGGCTTCTTCGACATCCCCGTCGACAACCTCTACGCCACGCCGGTGTTGTTGCCGGGAATCCGCGAGTTCGGGCCGGACATCTGCATCATCTCTCCCGACGCGGGCGGCGTCGAGCGCGCCCGCGCCTACGCCAAACGTCTCGACGCGCCGCTGGCCATCATCGACAAACGCCGCGAAGGGCCCAACGTCGCCGAGGTGATGAACATCGTCGGCGAGGTGGTGGGGCGTCGCTGTGTGATCGTCGACGACATGGTCGACACCGCCGGCACCCTCTGCGAGGCGGCCGGCGCGCTCATGAAGGCCGGTGCCGCGAGTGTGTGCGCCGCGATCACCCACCCGGTGCTCTCGGGCCCGGCGATCAAACGTCTCGAAGAGTCGTCCCTCGAGCAGCTGATC
>JANQRO010000154.1 GCA_028284525.1 Myxococcota bacterium
CGGCTACGGCGTGGTCGAACGCGTCGGGTCGGGCGTCGAGCACCGCGCCCACGGAACGCTCCGCTTCCCGCGCAGCCACGCCCCGCACCAACGTCTCGCGGCGATCTACGCCGGCGTGTCCCAATGGGTCGACGACGCCCAACCCGATGCCGCCGCCATCGAGAAGATCTTCGTCTCCGCGAGCCCGCGCTCGGCGCTCGTGCTGGGCCAGGCCCGCGGCGCGGCGCTGGCGGCCCTCGGCAGCTGCGGCGTGCCCGTCTTCGAGTACGCGCCCCAACAGCTCAAACGCTCGGTCACCGGCAACGGTGCCGCCACCAAGCGCCAGGTGCAGTCGATGGTGCGCCGGCTCCTCACTCTCGAGGCCACGCCCGCCGCGGACGCCGCCGACGCGTTGGCCCTGGCGCTCTGCCACGCCCAGGCGGGGCCCCTGGCGCGTCTCGCGGGGGCGGCTCCGGACACGCCACGCGCCCGGCCACGACGGGGTGGCGGGCGACGCCGCGGCGGCGCGGGCGGCGTCGTGGTGAGGCGGCTGCGGTGATCGCCCATCTCGAGGGCGCCCTGCGCGAGAAGCGGCCGACCCGGGTGGTCGTCGACGTCGGTGGCGTCGGGTACGAGGTCCTGGTCTCGCTCTCGACCTTTGCCGCGCTCCCCGACGAGGGCAAGACGGTCTCGCTGCGGATCCACACCCACGTGCGTGACGACGCGCTCCAGCTCTTCGGGTTCCACACCGACCTCGAGCGCGCGCTCTTCGACGCGCTGATCCGGGTCAACGGCGTCGGGCCCAAGCTCGCCCAGGCGGTGCTCTCGGGAGTCGAGCCCCGCGCGTTGCTGGTCGCCCTGCGCGACGGCGACCTCGCCACCCTGCGCGGCGTGCCGGGGGTCGGCCAGAAGTCGGCCCAGCGGATCCTCCTCGATCTGCGCGAGCGGGCGCTCGAGCTCGAGGAGCACGCCACCGGAGCGGCGCCTCCGGCGCCGAGCGCCGATCCCGGAGACGAGCGCAGCGAGGCGGTGATCTCGGCGCTGGGTGCCGAGGTTCACCAGCGCGCCCGGGCCGAGCGCGCCGCCCAGGCGGCCCTCGACGACGCCGCAGCCGACGCCGAGCTCGAGACCTTGATCCGCAGCGCGCTGCGTCGGTTGGCCCGGTGAGCGGAGCGCCGCGGGAGGTCCTCGGGGGCCAGGCGGCCGGCGACGAGCGACGACTCGAGGCGGCGCTGCGACCGCGCTCCCTCGAGGAGTTCGTCGGGCAAAGCGATGTCCGCGGCAACCTCCAGGTCTTCATCCGCGCGGCTCGCGAGCGCGGCGACGCCCTCGACCATCTGCTCCTGTGCGGGCCACCCGGTCTCGGCAAGACCGCGCTCGCTCACGTGGTCGCGATCGAAATGGGGGCGCCGCTGCGGGCGACGAGCGGGCCAGTGCTCGAGCGGCCCGGCGATCTCGCGGCGCTGCTCTCGAACCTCGAGGCCGGCGACGTGCTCTTCGTCGACGAGATCCACCGTCTGCACCCCGCCGTCGAGGAGATCCTCTATCCCGCGATGGAGGACTTCCACCTCGACCTGCTGATCGGCCAGGGGCCCGGCGCCCAGTCGGTGCGGCTCGACCTGCCGCGATTCACCCTGGTCGGAGCCACCACCCGGGCCGGTCTGCTCACGGCCCCGCTTCGCGACCGCTTCGGCTATGTCGCGCGTCTCGACTACTACCCACAAGACGACCTCGTCGCGATCCTCGAGCGGGGGAGCGAGCGCCTGGGCCTTCGGCTCGATCCCGAGGCCGCTGCGGTCATCGGCGCGCGGGCGCGGGGGACGCCGCGGATCGCGCTCCGCCTGCTGCGCCGGGTCCGGGACTTTGCCGAAGTCGAGGGCGCGGGTTCGAGGATCGAGCCCCGGATCGCCCGCTTTGCCCTCGAGCGTCTCGGGGTCGATACGGAGGGCTTCGACCCCCTCGACCGCGCGCTCCTCCGCACGCTGATCGAGAAGTTCGACGGGGGACCCGTGGGGCTCGATACCCTCGCCGCGGCCCTCGGCGAAGACCGAGGCACGGTGGAAGACCTGATCGAGCCCTACCTGCTGCAGGCCGGGTTTCTAGAGCGGACACCCCGGGGGCGACTCGCGACCCGAGCCGCCTGGGACCATCTCGGCGTGGTGCCGCCGGAGCCCGCGTCGGGGCAGCGGCGGCTCTTCTAGGGGGCCCCCGACCCCCGTCTCGCCTCGGCGCCACGAGCCCCGAAGGCCCTCAACGCGATGCCCGGGCACGCCGATAGGGAGGTGCTTTCTCTCGCCTTTCCAGGGGGCCCGCGATGCCTCCGGGACGGAGGGCAGCGATTCGCATCTTGGCCCGGATGGTTGGCTTCGCGTGTGCGGCCTACTGCATGGCGGTGGGAGCGCTGCTGGCGCTCGTCCCGACTCGACCGGAGCTCGCGGCTCTGCTCCAGAGCGCGGCGGGTCGCGACGAGGGCTCGACCTCCCTCGCGGCGATCTTCGTCGGAAGCGGGGTCTTCCTGGGATGCGCCGCCTGGCTCGCCACCCGTCGGTCGCCACCAAAGGCCCTGCCCCGGGAAGACGGCGCCCCGGATCTCCAGCACGAACCTCCGCCGACGCTCGCCGGCGGGATGGCCAAGCGCATCGACAAGCAGGCCGCCGCGCTGCGCAAGAAGGGGCAAGTCCGCGAGGCCGCCGAGCTGTGTTTCGAGGCCGGTCACCTGGACCGCGCGGCCGAGCTCTTCGTGGAGTCGGGCGAGTGTCGGCGGGCCGCGGAGATCCGCCACGACCAGAACCGTTTCCTCGAGGCCGCCGACCTCCACCTCCAGGGGGGCGACCACGAGACGGCGGCCAACATCCTCGCCTCCCAGGGCGAATACCGGCGTGCCGCCGAGTGCTACATGCAGAGCGAGCGGATGAGTGTCGCCGCCGAGATGTGGGAGAAGGCCGAGGACTTCCGCAAGGCCGGTGACTGCTACCGCAAGGCGGGCTTCGACCGTCAGGCCGCCCAGGCCTACATCAGCTGTCAGGCGTGGTTCCCGGCCGCCGAGGCCCTCGAGACGGTCCTCATCGAGGAGACCTCCCGCAGTGGTACGGGCCAGAACCCGGAGCGCGAGAAGGAGCTCCAGAAGCTCGTCCTCCAGTGTGGGAAGCTCTTCGAGCAGGCGGAGCAGCTCGAGCGGGCGCAGTCGATCCTCGAACGCGGTCACTGCTACGCCGCAGCCGCGGAGCTCGCGCTCACCCGCAAGGAGTACGCCCGGGCGTCCGAGCTCTTCCAGGAGGCCCAGCAGCCCCTACGCGCCGCCGAGGTGTTGAAGCAATTCGGCGAGGACGCCGAGGCCGCGCGCATCCTCGGCGAGCACCACCAGGCGCAGGGCCAGGCGGAGCTCGCGGCCGAATACCTCGAGCAGGCCGGCGACCATCTCGCCGCCGGCGACGCCTATCGCTCCGCCGATCAGTTCGCGTCGGCCGCCGCGGCGTACGAAGAGGCCGGCGATCGACTCCAGGCCGCCGAGATGTACCGGGCCGCCGAGCAGCCCGCCCGGGCCGGTGCCTGCTTTGCCAAAGCGGGGCGTTGGCTCGAGGCCGCCGAGTGCTTCTCCGAGGCCAAGGAGCTCGGCAAGCAGGCGCAGTGTCTCGAGAAGGCCGGTCGCTTCTTTCAGGCCGGACAACTCTTCCACCGTCACGGAAGCGCCGACGCGGCGATCAAGGTGCTCCAGCAGGTGCCCACCGACCAACCCGAGTTCGCCGAGGCCGCCTCGCTACTCGGGTCGATCTTTCTCTCGCGGGGACAGCGCACCCTCGCGATCACCAAGCTCCGCGAGGCGATCGGCGAGCAGCCGCTCGACCAGCGCACGATCCGGCTCTACTACACCCTGGCGACGGCCTGCGAGTCGGATGGCGCCCACGCCGAGGCCGCCGACCTCTACGAACGCATCCTCGCCTGCGACTACCACTTCGAAGACGTCGAGCCCCGGCTCGCCGCGGTGCGCGCCAAGCTCGCGGCGATGCCCGAAGGGCCCAGCACCGACGGGGTGCCCGCCGGCGGCAACGCCCGCACCAACCCCGGCCGCTACCGCGTCCTCGAAGAGCTCGGCCGCGGCGGGATGGGGATCGTGTACAAAGCGAACGACACCGTGCTCGACCGCGAGGTCGCGTACAAGGTGCTCCCCGACGCGCTCAAAGAGAATCCCCAGGCGCTGCGCAACTTCCTCCGGGAGGCCAAGGCCGCCGCCCAGCTCAACCACCCCAACATCGTCACGGTCTACGACGCCGGCGAGCAGGACGGCCGCTACTACATCGCGATGGAGTACGTCGACGGCAGCACGCTCAAGGAGATCGTGCGCAAGCGCGGGCCGATCGCACCGGGGGGCGTGATCCACGTGCTCGTGCAGATGTGCGAAGCGCTCGCCTACGCCCACGAGAAGAAGATCGTGCACCGGGACATCAAGACCGCCAACACGATGTGGACACGCGACCGCAAGGCCAAGATCATGGACTTCGGGCTCGCCAAGGTCGTCGAGGAAGTGCGCAACCACACGACCCTCGTCTCCGGCACGCCGTACTACATGAGTCCAGAGCAGACCCTCGGCCGCAACGTCGACCACCGCACCGACCTCTACTCCCTGGGCGTGACCCTCTTCGAGCTGTGCACCGGCACCCTGCCCTTCACCGAGGGCAACATCCCCTACCATCACGTCCACACCGCGCCGCCGGACCCGCGGGAGCGCAATCCCAAGGTCCCGACGCTGCTGGCCAGGGTGATCCTGCGCTGCATGAGCAAGGACCCGAGCGAGCGCTACCGCGCAGCCAAGGAGATCCAGCAAGAGGTGCGGGAGTCGATGGCGAAGGCGGGCAAGGCCTCTGGTGGCGCCCCGAGCGCCCCGAGCGGCGCGAGCTGAGCTCGTGCGCGCCAGCTGGAGGGGGTCGCAGTGTGACGTTACGATCACAGCCGTAATCGGAATGTCACGCTTTCGGCACACCCACCGCCGGCCCCGGGCGCGCCACCGCAAGCTTCGCGCCGGGCCGAAACGCTACTCGAAATCAACCGCTTCCGTCTCGGCGGGCGAGCGGCCGGGGGCTCCGTGGCACATTCCTTGCTGAAAGAGGCCTTCACGGGTTCACGCCCGGGGGGGAACGTGCGCCAACGAACACTCGCGGAGACGATCTCGTGCACCGGGATCGGTCTTCACAGCGGCAAGACCACCGACGTGACGATGCGACCGGCACCTTCGGGCACCGGGATCGTCTTCGTGCGCTCCGACCTGACCCACGCCATCGAGATTCCGGTGGCGCCCGGTTCGGTGACCCGCACCGAGCTCTCGACCCAGATCGGTCGCGGGGACGCCACCGTCGATACGGTCGAGCACCTGTTGGCGGCGCTCTACGGGCTCGGGATCGACAACGCCCGGGTCGAGGTGAACGGGGAAGAAGTCCCCGGGATGGACGGCAGCGCCGCGCCCTTCGTCTTCCTGATCCGCGCGGCGGGGGTCTACGAGCAGGCGGAGCCGCGGGCGATCTACCGGTTGCGGCGGCCGATCGAGATCAAGGACGGCGACCGGACGATTCGGGCCGAGGCGTCGCGTACGCTCAAGGTCTCCTATCGCGTCGACTACGACCACCCCGCGATCGGTCGGCAGACGATCCGGTCGCTCCCCGTCGAAGCCGCGCGCTTCGAGCGGGAGATCGCCCGCGCTCGTACCTTCGGGTTCTTCCGGGACGTCGAGACCCTGCGGGCCGGTGGGCGCGCCCGGGGTGCCTCCTTGGACAACACGGTGGTGCTCGACGACTGCGGTGTGATGAACGCCGAGGGTCTGCGTTGCGACGACGAGTTCGTCCGACACAAGATTCTCGATCTGGTCGGCGACCTCGCGCTGCTCGGCATGCCGGTGCAAGCGCACATCAAGGTCGAGCGCGGTGGGCACGCCCTCCACCAGGCCCTCGTGGCAGAGCTCGCACAGCGCATCGAACGCATCCGCCCCGAGCCCCACACCGAGGCCGCCACCGTTCCCGCTCCGGAGGGAGCCCGCTAGCACCTGCCGGTGCGCCCATCGATAGGGGACGAGGACCGGCTCCCGGGGACGCCTCGTCCCGGTACCCGCGACGTCTAGAACGTATCGAGCCAGGCGTGGAGCGCGCGCTCGAAGAGACGAGTGGCCGGCGCTTCGCTCTCGAGCCACGGACTCAGATCGACGTCGTCGCCGAACTCGAGAGAGGCCTGGTCGCTGGCGTCCGCGAGGGCGTAGAGCAGGGCGGGGCGCAGCGCGCCGCCCGTCACGTCCACCGCGATCGCCAGGGCGTGGAGCTCGATCTCGCGGCGCCAGCCGGCGAGGTCGAAGGTCTCGAGGTCGGCGATGGACACCGAGGACAGCGCTTTGCGCAGCTTGCGCCGCGCCCGTCCCGGCGCGTCCCGCAGCGGTCC
>JANQRO010000176.1 GCA_028284525.1 Myxococcota bacterium
CGTCGACTCGAGGTCGAGGGGGCGGGCGAAGCGCAGATGAAGGGTGCTGCCGTCGCCGGCGAAGGTCGGCACCTGCACCGCGGTCACCGCGACGCGCACCTCTTCGCCGAGCGCCCGCGCCACGACGCGGGCAAGCTGGTGCTCGCGCTCACAGCTCGCGTCGCCCCGCGCACCCCCCACCTCGGGGACGCAGTCGAAGGCCACCGGGTGGGCGAAGGGACTCTCCTCGCCTTCGGCGCTCTCGGTCTGGCTGAAGAGCGCGATCGATTCCTCCGAGAGCGCGGTGATCCCCGCGCGTCCCGCGGCGCTCACCGATTCGAGGGTCGTCGCGACGACGCTCTCGATCGGGTTCTGGGCGTGGAGGGGCAACAGAACCCGCAGCCAGCCGAGGGCGGGGCCGGACGGGGTCGCGACGACGGGGGCTTCGAGAAAATCCTTGGCCGAGTGCAGGGTCGTGACGCCGAGGGGCACCTCGTCCCGCGTCTCGAGGGCGCCGGACAGGTCGATCGTCGGGACCCGCGCCCGCAGCGCCTCGGCGACCCAGTCGAGACTCACGGTGGGCGGCGCGCACAGAAAGGCCAGATCGCCGCCACGCAGGTCGGGCTCCCCGGACTCGACGGGGTACTCGACCCCCTGGACGCTCACGTCCTTGCCGAGGGAGTTCTCGCTCGCCACCGGGCGCAACGAGGCCAGCGGGAAGCCGCGCTCGTGGAGCGCCTGGGCGACTTCGGTACCGAGCGCTCCGGTGGCGCCCACCAGGAGCACGCGCAACGCGCCGCTGCTCATCCCAGCGCTTCGAGGACGCGGTCGCCCATCTCGGTGCAGCCGATCGTCGCGCGCTCTTCGCCGGGCAGCACGAGGTCCCCGGTGCGGTGGCCCCCGTCGAGCACCGCCGTCACCGCCGCCTCGATCTGCCGGGCGGCCTCGATGGCGCCAAAGGTGTGCTCGAGGAGCATCGCCGCCGAGAGGATCGTGGCGAGCGGGTTCGCGCGGTTCTGCCCGGCGATGTCCGGGGCCGAACCGTGCACCGGCTCGTAGAGCCCCACCCCGCCGTCGCCCAGGCTCGCCGACGGGAGCATCCCGAGGGAGCCGGTGATCATCGCCGCCTGGTCGGAGAGGATGTCGCCGAACATGTTGCCCGTGACGATCACGTCGAAGCGCGCCGGGTCGCGCACCAGGAGCATCGCGCAGGAGTCGACGAGCTGGTGCACGAGCTCGACGTCGGAATAGTCCTTGGCGACCTCGTCGACCACCTCGACCCAGAGCTGGGAGACCTCGAGGACGTTCGCCTTGTGGACGTGGGTCACGTGGTGGCGGCGCTTGCGCGCGGCCTCGAAGCCGACCCGGGTGATCCGCTCGACCTCGCGCTCGTCGTAGACCATGCAGTTGCGCGCGCTCCGCACCCCGCCCTCGCTGCTGCGACCGCGGGGCTCGCCAAAGTAGATCCCGCCGGTGAGCTCGCGGAGCACCAGCATGTCGATGCCGTCGACCACGTCGCGGCGCAGGGTCGAGGCGTCGGCGAGGGCCGGGAAGACGGTGGCCGGGCGCAGGTTGGCGTAGAGGCCGAGCTCCTTGCGCATCCGCAGCAGGCCGCGCTCGGGCCGCTCGGGCACCGGCAGGTCGTCCCACTTGGGGCCCCCGACCGCTCCGAGCAGCACGGCGCGGCACTCTCGGGCCGTGTCGATCACGTCGTCACGCAGCGGGGTGCCGTAGTCGTCGATCGAGTTGCCGCCGATCGGGGCCTCTTCGAAGCCGAGCTTCAGCCCGTGACGCGGCGCCACCGTCTCGAGCACC
>JANQRO010000215.1 GCA_028284525.1 Myxococcota bacterium
CGCGCAGCCGGCGTCGAGGAAGGCGGCCATCCCCGGCCCGTAGCGCTCGCGACGCTCGGGGAAGAAGCCGGCGTGCGCCGCGGCCGCGTCCACCGCGCAGAGCAGTCCCCACTGCGCGGTCGCCTCGCTCGCGTCGGGCATGGCGACCGGCACGATCTCGGCCCCGCGATCGCGGAGGATCTCCACCGCGGCGAAGATCGCACCGGTGCTGCGGGGGTCGACGTCCTCGCTACAAAACGCAGCGTCCACCCCGACCCGCAGGCCGCGCACCCCGCGCTCGAGCTCGGCGACGTAGTCGGGGACCGGCGCCGAGACCGCGGTCGGGTCGAGGGGATCGGGTCCGGCGATCACCTGGAGCACCGCCGCCGCGTCCTCGACGCTGCGCGTGATCGGGCCCACGTGATCCAGGGACTCCGAGAGCGGAAACACATCGTGACGGCTCACCCGGCCCCAGGTCGGCTTCAGGCCCACGTCGCCACAGCAGTGGCTGGGAAAGCGGATCGATCCGCCGGTGTCGCTGCCGAGCGAGGCGAAGCAGAGACCCGCCGCGGTGGCGGCACCCGAGCCGCTCGAGGACACGCCGGTCCAGTAGTCGGCGTTCCACGGGTTGCGCGGCGGATCGACCGAGGGATGGTGGTACGCGTAGGCGCCCTCGGTGGTCTGGAGCTTGCCGAGGAGCACAGCGCCCGCTTCGCGGAGCCGTCGGGCGACCGTGGCTTCGCCGTCCGGGTTCCAGTTGGCCAGCGCCGGGGTCCCGGCGTGGGTCGGGACGCCCCGGGTGGCGCAGAGATCTTTGAGCGCGATCGGCACGCCGTGGAGCCGACCGCGGACCCGCCCGGCGCGCAGGTCGACGTCCGCCTGCTTCGCCTGCTGGAGCGCGAGGTCGGCGCACACCGTCACGTAGCTCCGGCAGCTCGCGTCGACCCGTTCGACCCGGTCGAGCATCGACCGGGTGAGCTCTTCGGAGCTGATCTCGCGCCGCCGCAGGCGTTGGCTGACCTCGATCAGGGTCTGGTAGTGCAGGTCCATCGGCACGTCTCCTCGTGGCTCTCGCCACCTTATCACGTGCCGCGACGCTCGGGGGACGCGCTACCCCCTGGCCAGGAGCTCCCCGATCTGGACGGCGTTCAGCGCGGCGCCCTTGGCGAGTTGGTCGCCCACCACCCACAGCGCCAGCCCGCGGCCCTCGGCAACGCTGGGGTCCACCCGGACCCGTCCCACCGAGACTTCGTCGCGCATCGCCAGCGCCAGGGGTGTGGGGTAGATGTCCGCCGCGGGGTCGTCCTCGACGATCACGCCCGGGGCTCCGCGCAGTGTCTCGAGGGCGGCGTCGCGGCTCGCGGGGTCGCGGAGCTCGAGGTTGAGCGAGACCGCGTGGGAGCGGAACACGGGGACCCGCACGCAGGTCGCCGTCGCGCGCAGGTCCGGGTGCTCGAGGATCTTCTGTCCCTCCCACAGGAACTTCATCTCTTCCTTCGTGTAGAAATTCTCCTGCACCGCATCGATGCGCGGGATCAGATTGAAGGCGATCTGATGGGGTTGATGCTCGACTTGCGGCTTCTCACCGGCGGTCCAGGCGCGCACCTGATCCTCGAGCTCCTGCATCGCCTGCGCCCCGGCGCCGCTGATCGCCTGGTAGCTCGACATCACGGCGCGCTCCACGCCGAAGCGCCGGTGCAAGGGCGCCACCGCCATCAGCGCGACGATCGTCGTGCAGTTCGGGTTGGCGATGATGCCCCGATGACGCGCCGCCGCATGGGGGTTGATCTCGGGGATGACCAGGGGGACGTCGTCGTCGTACCGGAAGGCGCTCGAGTTGTCGATCACGACGGCGCCCGCCGCCGCCGCCGCCGGCGCCAGGGTCTTGCTGATCCCACCGCCGGCGCTGAAGAACGCGTGGTCGATGTCCCGGAAGGAGTCCGGCCCGAGCTCTTCGACGGGGTGGGGCTCGCCGCGAAACCGCAGGGTGCGGCCCGCGCTCCGGGCGCTGGCGAGCAAGCGCAGCTCCCGGATCGGGTAGTTGCGGAGCTCGAGGAGACGGAGGAACTCGGCACCCACGGCGCCGGTGGCCCCCGCGATGGCGACGCGGAGATCGGACATGAACGGACCCTTTCGCGGTGAACCCTAGCGCGCGCCACCCGGGCCGGAGCCCTTGGTGGCCGACGTCTCGAGAAAGGCCTGGAGGGAGCGGTGCACCTGCTGCGCGCGTTCGCCTTGCCAACCGCGGAGGGCGCTCAGGACGAGGTAGGCCTGTGCCGGCAGCACCGAGGCGCCGTCCCGCTCGACCGCGGCGAGGGCGGCTTCGGCGAGGACGCGGGCGGGGCCCTTCGGGCACTGGTCGGTGACCGCCTTGAAGCACTCGATGACGCCCAGGGTGCGTTCGTAGTCCCGCTCCTCGCCGCTCACGACGCCGCCTCGCCCAGTGGCAGCCCCAGGGTGTCGCCCAGCTCGGCCAGGGCCTGGCCGGCGCTGTCGACCTTGATGGTGGTCATCCCCAGAGCCCGGGCCGATTTCAGGTTGCGGCCGATGTCGTCGAGGAACACGGCGTCCTCGGGCGCGATCTCGAGCTGGTCGCAGACGAGCTGGTAGATCCGGGGGTCGGGCTTGCGCAGCCCCACGACCGCCGACTCGACGAAGACGTCGAAGAGATCGCCGAGCTGCTGGGCGCGACGCCCGATCTCGTCGCCCTTCCAGTTGTTCGTGAGGGCGGCGGTGCGGAAGCGCTCGCGACGCAGGGTGCCGATGGCCTCGATCATCACTGGCCGCGGCTGCGCGAACTCGGCGATCCGCCGCATCATCTCCCGGGCCGAGATCTTGTGGCCCGCGGCTTCGCACTCGCGATCGAAGGCCGGGTAGAAGCTCTCGAGGTCGATCTCGCCGCGCTCGAGCCGCGACCACGCGCCCTCGGGTCCGGTGTCGACCACCACCCGGTTCACGTGGTTCTCGGGGATTCCGAGCTCCCGCTCGTACTCGGCGATCAGGTGGAGGGGGGAGTCCATCACGACCCCACCGAGGTCGAAGATCACGGCGCGAAACGACATCGCGGAACCCTAGGTCACCCGTCGCGCAGGTCGAGCACCGAGCCGTTGGGCACGTCCCGCTCGAGAAGCGCCCAGAGCTCCCCCGCGACCTCCTTGGGGGTGCGCAGCGCGCCGCCTTCGTGGAGCTCGATGAAACGCGCCACCTCGGGGAAGTCGCGCTCCGGGGTCTCGCGGATCTCGGCCTGCATCGCGGTCTGGACGATCCCCGGCGCCACACAGAGGACCCGCGCGGGACGCCCGCGATGGTCGAGTTCGGCGCCCACGGTGCGGGTCCAGTGGTCGGTGGCCGCCTTGCCCGCGCAGTAACCGGACCAGCCCGAGTAGGGCGCGGAGGAGGCGCCCGAGCCGATGAAGAGCAGGGTCGAGCGCGGCTCGGGGTCGCGGGCGGCGAGGGCGCGCAGCCAGGCGTGGCCGATCGCCTGGGGCGAAGCGGAGTTGAGGAGCACGTTGCGCACCTCGGCCTCCGGTTCTCCCTCACCGGCAAAGCGGATCGGGGTGAGCACCCCCGCCGAGTGGACGAGGGTGGCGCGGTCGCCGGAGAACCCGGCGAGGGCCTCGCGGAAGCAGGTCTCGACCCGGGGCCACGAGTCCGGGTCGCTCAGATCGAGGGCCACGTGCTCGCTGCCCGGTGCGGGGCGACGGCTCAGATTGAAGACGCGGGCATTGGCGTAGGGCAGGGTCTCGATCATCGCGAGACCGATCCCCGACGACCCGCCGGTGATGAAGACCAGGTGCTCTGTCGCGTCTCCACTCACGATCGCCCTCCAGGCTAGGGCTCGCGATCGTACCCCAGGTTCGGGAGGAGCCAGCGCTCGGCTTCGTCGATGGAGACGCCCTTGCGTCGCGCGTAGTCGGCGACCTGCTCCCGGTCGAGCTTGCCCACGGTGAAGTAGCGAGCCTCGGGGTGCGCGAAGAGCAGCCCGCTCACGCTCGCGCCGGGCTGCATGGCGCAGCTCTCGGTGAGCTCGATGCCGATGCTCGGGGCGTCGAGAAGCTTCCAGAGCCGCTGCTTCTCGCTGTGGTCCGGACAGGCGGGGTAGCCGAAGGCGGGGCGGATCCCCCGGTAGCGCTCGGCCACGAGCTCGTCGAAGGAGAGCGCTTCGGCGGCGCCGTAGCCCCAGTCACAGCGTGCCCGGAGATGGACCCATTCGGCCATGGCCTCGGCGAGCCGGTCCGCCAGGGCCTTCACCATGATCGCGTTGTAGTCGTCGCCAGCGCGCTCGTACTCCGCCGCCGCCTCGTCGGCGCCGAGCCCGGCGGTGACGGCGAAGGCGCCGATCGAGTCGACCCGGCCCGAATCGACCGGGGCGACGAAGTCCGCGAGACAGCGCAGCGGCTTGCCATCCCCCGGCTCTCGCTGCTGGCGCAACATCGGGAAGCGCAGGAGCTCGGTCTTGGCGTCGGGGTCGTCGTAGAGAACGATGTCGTCGCCCTCGCTCTGCGCGGGCCAGAACCCGTAGACGGCCTTGGCGACCAGCCGGCGCCCTTCGGTGAGACGACGGAGCAGGGCGCGGGCGTTGTCGTAGAGCTCGCGGGCGGCGGCACCGTATTTGGGACTCTCGAGGATCGCCGGGAACTTGCCCTTGAGCTCCCACGCCGTGAAGAAGAAGGTCCAATCGATGAAGTCGGCGACCTCGTCGAGGTCCACGGTCTCGAGGACGCTGCGCCCGTAGAAGGCTGGGGTGGCGAGCTCGGCCCAGTCGAGCTGCGGGCGACGGGCGCGAGCCGTCTCGAGCGACAAGAGCCGGGGTCCGGTGCCCCGGTAGGTGTTGCGTAGGGATTCCTGCTCCGCCTCGACCTCGGCGGCGAAGCCCTCGCGTTCGTCGACGCTGAACAGACGCGAGACCACGCCGACCGCGCGCGACGCGTCGTGGACGTGGACCACCGGCGGCGTGTAGCCCGGCGCGATGCGCACGGCGGTGTGCTGCCGGCTCGTCGTCGCCCCGCCGATCAGCAGCGGGATCTTCATCCCGCGACGCTCCATCTCCTTGGCCACGTGCACCATCTCGTCGAGCGAGGGCGTGATCAACCCGGAGAGGCCGACGGCGTCGGCGCCTTCGCGTTCGGCGGTGTCGAGGATGTCGTCACAGGGGGCCATCACCCCCAGGTCGACCACGCGGTAGTGATTGCAGCCGAGGACGACGCCCACGATGTTCTTGCCGATGTCGTGGACGTCTCCCTTCACGGTGGCCATCACGATCGTCCCCTGATCCGCGACCGTCTCGCCGTCGCCCTCGGCCTCGAGGAAGGGCGTGAGGTAGGCCACGGCGCGTTTCATCGCGCGGGCGCTCTTCACCACCTGGGGCAGGAACATCTTGCCTTCGCCGAAGAGATCCCCGACCACCTGCATCCCGCGCATCAGCGGGCCTTCGATCACGCGGATCGGCCGGCCCAAGTGGACCCGGGCCTCCTCGGTGTCTTCCTCGATGTAGTCGACGACGCCGTGGACCAGGGCGTGCACCAGACGTTCTTCGACACCGGTCTCGCGCCACGAGAGGTCGTCCTCGCGTTGGCGGCCCCTTCCGTGGAAGCGCTCTGCGATCTCCACCAGTCGCTCCGTGGCGTCCTCGCGACGGTCGAAGAGGACGTCTTCGATCCGCTCGCGGAGCTCGGCGTCGACGTGGTCGACGACGGCGAGCTGTCCCGCGTTCACGATGCCAAAGCGCATCCCCGCGCGGATCGCGTGGTAGAGAAACACGGCGTGCATCGCCTCGCGCACGGCGTCGTTGCCGCGGAACGAGAACGAGAGGTTCGACACACCGCCCGAGATCTGCGCACCGGGGCAGGTCGCGAGCACGTCGCGAATCGCGTCGAGAAAGGCCACGGCGTAGCGGTTGTGCTCCTCGATCCCGGTGGCCACGGCGAAGATGTTCGGGTCGAAGAGGATGTCCTCGGGGGCGAACCCGACGTCTTCGGTCAACAGCCGGTAGGCGCGCTGACAGATCGCCACCTTGTGCTCGGCGCTCTCGGCTTGGCCGGTCTCGTCGAAGGCCATCACCACGACTCCGGCGCCGTAGTCGCGCACGCGTCGCGCCGCCTCGAGAAAGGGCTCCTCGCCCTCCTTCAGGCTGATCGAGTTCACGACCGCCTTGCCCTGGACACAGCGCAGCCCCGCCTCGATCACCGACCAGCGCGAGCTGTCGATCACGAGCGGAACCCGGGCGATCTCCGGCTCGCTGGCGATGAGTTGCAAAAAGGTCTGCATCGCCGCCTCGGAGTCCAGCATCCCCTCGTCCATGTTGACGTCGAGGAGGTTCGCGCCGCCGCGGACCTGATCGAGGGCGACCTCGAGGGCGGTGTCGTAGTCGTCTTCGCGGATGAGTCGAGCGAAGCGGCGCGAGCCGGTGACGTTGGTGCGCTCCCCGATCATCGTGAAGTTGCTGTCCTCGCGGAGCACGAAGGGCTCGAGACCGGCAAAGCGGGTCTGGCGCACGGGATCGGGGGGCGTGCGCGGGGGGAGCCCCGCCACCACGTCGGCCATCGCCCGGATGTGGTCCGGCGTGGTGCCGCAGCAGCCGCCCACCACGTTCACCCATCCGTTGCGCGCGAACTCACCGAGGATCCCCGAGGTGACGGCGGGGGTCTCGTCGTAGTCACCAAAGGGGTTGGGAAGACCGGCGTTCGGGTAGCAGTGGGTGAAGACCGGCGCGAGAGACGAGAGCTCCTCGACGTAGGGACGCATCTCGGCGCCGCCGAGCGAGCAGTTGATGCCGACCACGAGGGGCTCGGCGTGGGCCACGGAGGCCCAGAACGCCTCGAGGGTCTGCCCGGAGAGGGTACGCCCGCTGCGGTCGGTGATCGTCACCGAGAGGAAGAGCGGGACCGCCCGGAGCCCCCCGCGAAACGCCTCGCGGATCGCGAGGATCGCGGCCTTGGCGTTCAGCGTGTCGAAGATCGTCTCGAGGATGAGCGCATCGACGCCTTCCTCCACGAGGGCCTGGGCCTGCTCCCGGTACGCCTCGGCGACTTCGTCGAAGCCGACGGCCCGAAAGCCCGGATCGTTCACATCGGGGGAGAGCGACAGGGTCTTGTTGAGCGGGCCGAGGGCGCCCAGCACGAAGCGCGGTCGCTCCGCGGTGCTGAAGGCGTCTGCGGCGCGCCGGGCCGCCCGGGCCGCGGCCCGGTTGATCTCGCTCGCGTGATCTTCGAGACCGTACTCGGCCTGCGAGATTCGATTCGCGTTGAAGGTGTTGGTCTCGATCAGATCGGCCCCCGCGGCGAGAAAGCCCCGGTGGATCTCCTCGATCAACTCCGGTCGGGTGACCGAGAGGAGGTCGTTGTTGCCGAGCAGATCGCCGTTGCCCGAGAACGACGCACCCCGGAAGTCCGCCTCGCGCAGACCGAGACCCTGGATCATGGTGCCCATGGCCCCATCCATGACGAGGATGCGCTGCTGGAGCGCCGTCGACAGATCGAGACTGGAGGCTTCGGTTCGCTGCGTCGCCATGAACTCCCCGGGGCAGTGGGGGTCGGGGGAGACAGCGCCGGCAGCGCTGCGGAAAGATCAGGGTATCCGAATAACTCGATATATCAATCGGCCTACCAGAGCGCCCACTGAGCGGTGTGTCGGACGTAGAGTGCGAGCACCGCGTTGGTGACGCCGTGCGCCACCACGGCGGTCAGCAGGTCGCGCCGCCAGATCGTGAGCCCCCCCATCAAGAGGCCATAGGCGATGGCGGCGAGCCATTCGGCGGGGGCGTGCCCCGCCGCGAAGACTACGCTCGAGAACACGAGCCCGAAGACCGTCCAGGTTCCCGCGGGGAGGTCGTCGATCGATCGCTCGTGGAGCATCCGGCCGAGGGGGTCGGGGGCACCGTCCCGGCGCGCCAGCACGTATTGGGTGGCGCCTCGAAGCACCAGACCCCGGAAGAGCCACTCCTCGACGAAGGGCACCACCAACGCCGAGACGCCGAGTCGCCACCAGAATGGAGCCGGCGCCCACGGCTCTCCGTCCGCCTCGACCATGGGCGCCTTGAGCGCCACCCAGAGCAGCGTCCCGACGAGGCCGCCGCCGATGCCCAGGCCGATCGAGGCCCACGCCGATCCCGAACCCCGGAGCGGCAGGAGCCAGCGCCGGGCCCAGGCGAGGGCCGCGAGGGCTGCCGCGGCGGCGAGGGCGTAGCCCATCGCATCTCCCAGCATCTCGCCGCCCCGACCGACGACCAGCACGTAGGCGAAGAAGGGTGCCGCGTAGGGGAAGAGCAGGGCGTAGTTGGTCGGGCGCCGCGGGCTGGCCATCTCCGGGAACATCGGGATCTGCGGGCGTGGATCAAGCCCTTCCGCCACACCCCCAACAACGACTACACCGCCGCCGGAGATCCACCGATGGAAAGGGCGTGGCCCCGCTCGACTCCACGCCGATTCTCTCGACCCTCGAAGACGCCCACGCAGACGAGGCCTTCGGCTCCTTCCTGCTCGAGCTGGGCGATATCGTCGACTGGCTCCAGGAGGCGGAGCTGCGCGGCGACCTCGACGAGGTGGCCAAGCGCTGCGCCGCCCTCGCCCAGGATGGGGTGCGCTTCGGGCTCCCGCCGCTCTGCGAGGCCAGCGAAGCCGTGCGCGCCGCCTGCCGTCGCGGTGACCCGGAAGCGGTCCGCGACGAGCTCGTCCAGCTCACCGAGGTGGCGCGCCGGGTCCGCCTCGCCTCGACGGCCCACTGAGCGAGCCAGCCGCCGCGCCCGGCGGGGCGAGGAGTCGCGCCCGCCCGGTGATTCCGCACGCGACGAGGTCGCCCGGACGGGGCGCGGGGAGACCCAGACGCGACACCCTGCCTTCGATCACGCGGCGCGGCGCGTCGTCGTCCTCGCTCGTCCACCGGTGCTCCTCCGCACGCCGCACCGAGACCAAGGTCCAGCCGCGCCGCGGGTTCCCGGCGTTCGTGTCGTCTCCCGTCAAGCGCTCGGCGCGCACCATCGCCACCGGGGGGGCGATGAGACCGCGGCGTTGGCCCAGCGTCAGCGCCATCGCCCAGCACTCGCGCGCCGCATCGCGGTCGACGACGCCGACCGGCGTACACCACCACGCAGCCGACGGCGACGCCCCCAACGCCTCGCGGAGCGACGCGTCGTGGATCGCGCGGTGGGCCCAGCCCGCGCCGGCGGCCAACACGCGA
>JANQRO010000259.1 GCA_028284525.1 Myxococcota bacterium
TCCGTTTGGGGTCGGGTTCGCGCGCCTCGCGCGCGAAGAGTCCCACCAGCCGGGCCGCCTCGCGGCGCAGGTCCTGGGGAACCCGACACGCGTCGACCCCGCGTGCGGCCTCGAGCAACGCCTCGACGGCCGGGGCGTCGGGCTCGCGGCTGGCGGCGGCGAGCGCGACCCGAAGCGCCTCGAGGGCGGCGGGGGACGCCGTCGCGCCGGGGGCCACGCCGGCCCCTACCCGTCCCCGTGTTCGGGGTGGATCGCCTGGAGCGAGCGGACGCCGATCGATTCGAGCTGCAGGGCGCGGATCGCACCGGTCGCCGCCCGCGCTCCCGCCACGGTGGTGAAGTAGGGAAGGCCGCGCACCAGGGCGGCGCGGCGCATCGAGGCCGAGTGCGAAATCGCCCGGGGGTCCGACCCGGTGGTGTTGATCACGAGGTCGACCTCTCCGGCCTCGATCCGCGCGACGGTGTCCGCGCCGGCCTCCTCCACCTTGGCCACCACCTCGGCGTCCACGCCGAGGCCCGCGAGGAAGCGCGCCGTGCCCGAGGTGGCGAGCACTCGAAAGCCGTGCTCGGCGAGTTCCTGGACGCTGCCGCCGAGGGCGCCCTTGTCGGCGTCGCGCACCGAGACGAGCACGCTCCCCGCCACGGGAAGGCTCCCGCCGGCCTGGATCTGGGCCTTCGCGTAGGCGCGACCGAAGTCCGAGTCGATCCCCATCACCTCGCCCGTGCTCTTCATCTCGGGCCCGAGCAGGGTGTCGACCCCGCCGAACTTCACGAAGGGAAAGACCGCTTCCTTCACCGAGAAGTGGTCCGGACGCAGCTCCCGGGTGAAGCCCAGCTCGTCCAGCGAGCGCCCCGCCATGACGAGCGCGCCGAGCTTGGCCAGCGGCGCGCCGATCGCCTTCGAGACGAAGGGCACGGTGCGAGAGGCCCGCGGGTTGACCTCGAGGACGTAGACCGCCTGGTCCTTCACGGCGAACTGGACGTTCATCAGCCCGCGCACCCCGAGCTCGAGGGCCAGGGCGCGGGTGGCGCGGGCGATCTCCGACACCGCGTGGGGCGAGAGCGACCAGGGCGGGATCGAGCACGCGCTGTCCCCGGAGTGGACCCCGGCCTCCTCGATGTGCTCCATCACGCCGCCGATCACCACCCGCTCACCGTCGCAGATCGCATCGACGTCCACCTCGGTGGCGTCACCCAGGAAGCGGTCGATCAGCACCGGGTGCTCGGGGGAGGCCCGCACGGCGTTGCGCATGTAATCGCGCAGCGCGCCGGCGTCGTGGACGATCACCATCGCCCGCCCCCCCAGGACGTAGGAGGGGCGGACCAGGACGGGGTAGCCGAGGCCCTCCGCCACCCGCTCGGCCTCGTCCTCGGAGCGGGCGATCCCACTCGGGGGCCGGGCGAGGGAGAGGGTCTCGAGCACCGCCTCGAAACGCTCGCGGTCTTCGGCCCGGTCGATCGCGTCGGGTGGTGTCCCGATGATCGGCACCCCATTGCGCTCGAGGGCCACCGCCAGCCCGAGGGGCGTCTGGCCGCCGTACTGCACGATCACCCCGGCCGGCTGCTCGCGGTGGACGATCTCGAGGACGTCCTCGAGGGTGAGGGGCTCGAAGTAGAGCCGGTCGCTCGTGTCGTAGTCGGTCGACACCGTCTCCGGGTTGCAGTTGACCATGACGGTCTCGTACCCGACCTCGCGCAACGCGAAGACGGCGTGCACACAGCAGTAGTCGAACTCGATGCCCTGACCGATGCGGTTGGGCCCGCCCCCGAGGATCATGATCTTCTCGCGCTCGGTGGGCTCCGCCTCGCACTCGTCCTCGTAGGTGGAGTAGAGATAGGGTGTGTGCGCCACGAACTCCGCGGCGCAGGTGTCGACGCGTTTGTAGACGGGGCGGACGCCGAGCTCGTGGCGCAGCGCGCGTACGGCGTCCTCGCTGGTGTCCCAGAGCGCTGCCAGCCGGCGGTCGGAGAACCCGAGCGCCTTCGCGTCGCGCATCCAGGCGCGGCGCTCGGCGTCGCTCGCCGCGGCGAGGTCGCGTTCGGCCTCGATCAGCTCCGCCAGCTGGCCGACGAACCACGGGTCGAATCCCGAGCGCTTGAAGATCTCGTCGCGGCCAAAGCCCCGCCGCAGCCCCTCGGCGAGGTCCCAGAGCCGTCCCGGCGCCGGCCGGACGATGCGCCCCCACAACACCTCGTCGTCGAGCTCCGCGGCATCTTCGGGGGGCTCCAGCCCGTCGTGCCCGATCTCGAGGGAGCGCACCGCCTTCTGGAAGCTCTCCTTGAAGGTGCGCCCGATCCCCATCGCCTCCCCCACCGAGCGCATCTGGGTGCCCAGGGTGTCGTCGGCACCGGGGAACTTCTCGAAGGCAAAACGCGGGATCTTGGTGACCACGTAGTCGATGGTCGGCTCGAAGCTCGCCGGGGTCTCGCGGGTGATGTCGTTGCGAATCTCGTCGAGGCGGTAGCCCACGGCGAGCTTCGCGGCGATCTTCGCGATCGGAAAGCCCGTGGCCTTCGACGCCAGCGCCGACGAGCGCGACACCCGCGGGTTCATCTCGATCACCACGAGCTCGCCGGTCGCGGGGTCGACCCCGAACTGGATGTTCGACCCGCCGGTGTCGACGCCAATCTCGCGGATGATCGCGAGGGCCGCCGAACGCATCTCCTGGTACTCACGGTCGGTGAGGGTCTGCGCCGGTGCGATCGTGATCGAGTCGCCGGTGTGCACACCCATCGGGTCGAAGTTCTCGATCGAGCAGATGATCACGACGTTGTCCGCCGTGTCGCGCATCACCTCGAGCTCGTACTCCTTCCAGCCGAGGATGCTCTCCTCCAGCAGGATCTCGCCGCGGGGTGACTGCGCGAGACCCCACGCCACCCGCTCGTCGAACTCCTCGTCTCGGAAGGCGGTCCCGCCGCCGGTGCCACCCAGGGTGAAGCTCGGGCGAATGATCGCGGGGAGCCCGATCGTGGGAAGCACGGCGCGCGCCTCGGCGACGCTGCGAACGTAGCTCGAACGCGGAACCCGAAGACCGACCCGCTCGATCGCCTCTCGGAAGCGCTCGCGATCCTCCGCCTTCTCGATGGCGTCGAGGTTGGCGCCGATCAGCTCGACGTCGTGGCGTTCGAGCACCCCCGCCTCGGCGAGAGCGATCGCCAGGTTGAGCGCGGTCTGGCCCCCGATCGTCGGGAGCAACGCGTCGGGGCGCTCGATCTCGATCACCTTCTCGACGCTCTCGACGGTCATCGGCTCGACGTAGGTGGCGTCGGCGGTCTCCGGGTCGGTCATGATCGTCGCCGGATTCGAGTTGACGAGCACGACCCGGTAGCCCTCCTCGCGAAGCGCCTTGCAGGCCTGGGTGCCCGAGTAGTCGAACTCGCAGGCCTGCCCGATCACGATCGGGCCCGAGCCGATCACCAGAATCGTGTGGAGGTCGTCGCGACGCGGCATCGTTCAGCGTCCCCGGGCCACGTCGAGCCCCGACACGGTCTCGCCGCGGCGGCGACGCTCGACGAGGCTGCGGAAGCGGTCGAAGAAGAAGCGCGCGTCGTGGGGCCCGGGGGAGGCCTCGGGGTGGTACTGCACCGAGAAGAGCGGGCGCTCGGCGTGCGCGATCCCTTCCACGGTGTCGTCGTTCAGGTTCACGTGGGTCACCTCGATCGCCTCTCCCGCCGCGCGCAGCGACTCGGGATCGACGGCGTAGCCGTGGTTTTCGGCACAGATCGCCACCCGCCCCGTCGCGCGATCGTGGCCCGGCTGGTTGCCCCCGTGGTGGCCGAACTTGAGCTTGCGGGTGCTGCCGCCGAGCGAGAGCGCCAGGATCTGATGCCCGAGACAGATCCCAAAGACCGGAAGCCGTTCGCAGAGCGCTCGCACCGTCTCGCGCACGCCCTCGACCGCCGTGGGATCGCCGGGCCCGTTGGAGAGGAAGACCCCGTCCGGTTCGTAGCGGAGGGCCTCGTCGGCGGGCGTCGTGGCGGGCACGACCGTGACGTCGAAACCCGTGTCGGAGAGCAGGCGGAGGATGTTGCGCTTGATGCCGAAGTCGTAGGCGACGAGACGCAGCCGCGGCTCGGGCGCCGAACGCCGGGGAAGCTGGCCGACGATTCCGGGCCACTCCCCGTCCTTCCAGACATAGGGCTCCGCCGTCGTCACCCGCGCGACCCAGTCGACCCCGTCGAGGGAGGGTGCGCTGCGCGCCCGAGCCACCAGGGCCTCGGCGTCCTGGGCCGCCGGATCGGTGGACAGCACCCCGGTCTGGAAGCCGCCGTCGCGGATGCGCCGCACCAGCGCGCGGGTGTCGAGACCGGCGATCCCCGGAACGTCGTGGTTCGCCAGGTACCGGGCGAGACTGCCTTCGGCGCGCCAGTTGCTCTCGAGACGCGAGAGCTCCTTCACCACGAAGCCCGCCAAGAAGGGCCGCGCCGCCTCGCGGTCGGCGTCGTTGACGCCGACGTTGCCGATCTGGGAGGCCGTCATCGCCACGATCTGACCGGCGTAGGACGGGTCGCTCGCGATCTCCTGGTAGCCCGTGAGGCTGGTGTTGAAGCACACCTCACCGCTCTGGACGCCGCGGGCGCCAAAAGCGCGGCCGCGGAAGACGCTGCCGTCGGCCAGGACCAGGGTGGCGTCGCGGGGCGCGGGGAAGATCGGGCTCACGGGGCGAGGACTCCGCGACCGGCTTCGTAGACAGGGGTGCCACCCACGACGGTGTGGATCACCCGGCCGAGCATCGAGGCGCGGTCCCAGGGCGAGTTGCGGCTCTTCGACCAGCCCTTGGTCGTGTCGTAGGTCCACTGGCGCTCGGGGTCGATGGCGATGACATCGGCGGGCCCGCCGACACGCAACGTGCCGCCGTCGAGCCCCAGGATCCGCGCGGGTCGCTCGCTCGCGGCGCGCACCCAGTCCAGGGGCTGCAAGGTGCCGTCCCGCACCAGATCGAGGGTGATGGGAACCGCGGTCTCGAAGCCCAGGATGCCCGGCGGCGCGCCGGTGAACTCGACGTCCTTCTCGTGGGGGGCGTGGGGGGCGTGGTCGGTGGCGATGGCGTCGAGGGTGCCGTCGGCCAGGCCCTCGACACAGGCGACCCGGTCGGCCTCCGAGCGCAGCGGCGGTGCCATCTTGCAGTTCGTGTCGTAGCCCAGGGCCGCGTCGTCGGTCAGCGAGAGATGATGGGGCGTCACCTCCGCGGTCACGTGGACGCCTCGCTCCCGGGCGGCGCGGATGTGTTCGACCGCCCCCGCCGTCGAGACATGGGCGACGTGCAGATGCGCGCCGGTGATCTCGGCGAGGAGCAGGTCGCGCACGACGTGGATCACCTCGGCGATCGCGGGGTTGCCGGGGAGGCCGAGCTTGGTCGACACCGGGCCCTCGTTCACGACACCTCCCGCCACGAGGGTCCGGTCTTCGGCGTGGGTGATCACGGCCTTGCCGACCAGCGTCGAGTACTCGAGAACGCGGCGCATGACACCGCTGTCCATGATCGTCTGGCCGTCGTCGCTGAAGGCCACTGCCCCCGCCTTGGCCAGGGCGTCCATCTCGGTCATCACTTCGCCACGCTGACCCTGGGTCGCGGCGGCGACCGGAAAGACCCGTACCGGCGACTCGGTACGGGCGCGATCGAGGATGTAGTCCGTGACCGCCGGGTCGTCGTTGACGGGGTTGGTGTTGGCCATGCACACGATGCTGGTGAAGCCTCCCGCGGCAGCGGAGCGCCCGCCCGATCCGATGTCCTCTTTGTACTCCTGCCCCGGTACGCGCAGATGGGTGTGGAGGTCGACGAGCCCCGGGACCACCCAGAGGCCATCCGCCTCGAGGATCTCGGCGTCGACCCCCGACAGGCTGAGTTCGAGCGCGGCGATGCGCCCGTCTTCGATCAGCAGCTCGCCGGGGCCCTCCCAGCCGCTCGCGGGGTCGAGGACCCGACCGCCGCGAATCCACAGACGTTCCATCAGCCGAGGCCTCCGAGCGGCGGTGTGTCGGCGACGCGACCCGCGAAGAGATAGAGCACGGCCATCCGTACCGAGACCCCGTTGCGAACCTGCTCCAGGATGACGCTGGGCCGCCGGTCGGCGAGCTCGTGGGAGATCTCGACGCCGCGGTTCACCGGGCCGGGATGCATGACGATCGCGTCGTCCTTGGCGAAGCGGAGCTTCTCCCGGTCGAGCCCGAAGGTCGCCGCGTACTCGCGCACGCTCGGAAAGAAGCAGCCGTCGAGCCGTTCGTTCTGGATACGCAGCAGCATCACGACGTCGCTGCCGTCGAGGGCTTCCCGCAGCGAGGTGTAGGCCTTGACCCCGAGGCTTTCGACGGCGGGGGGGAGCATCGTCGGGGGCGCCGCCAAACGCACCTCGGCGCCCATCTTGGAGAACGCGGCGAGGTTCGAGCGCGCGACGCGGGAGTGGAGCAGGTCGCCCACGATCGTCACACAGAGTCCGTCCACGGTGCCCTTCTCCTCCCACACGGTGTAGAGATCGAGGAGCGCCTGGGTGGGATGGGCGTGGGCGCCGTCGCCGGCGTTGATCACCGGGGCCTCGAGGGCGTCGGCGATGCGTTTGGGCACCCCGGCCACGCTGTGACGGACGATCACCGCGTCGGGGTCCATGGCGTCGAGGGTCATCGCGGTGTCGAGGATCCCCTCGGACTTCTTGAGGCTCGAGCTCGAGGGGGAGAAGTTGACGACGTCGGCGGAGAGGCGTTTGCCGGCGATCTCGAAGCTCGTGCGAGTGCGGGTCGAGGGCTCGAAGAAGAGGTTGATCACGGTGCGCCCCCGCAAGGTCGGCACCTTCTTCACCTCGCGGGTCCCGATCTCCTTCATGTGTCGGGCCGTGTCGAGGATGCGCTCGAGGTCCTCCCGCGCCAGATCTTCGATCGCGAGCAGGTCGCGTCCGTTCATCGCCCTTCCCCCCGGCGCCCGAGGAGCACGACCTCGAGCGCGTCGTCGTCACCGCTACGGAGCTCCACCCGCTCGTCGCGCTGGGTGGGCACGTTCTTGCCGACGAAGTCGGGTCGGATCGGGAGCTCGCGGTGCCCCCGGTCGACCAGACTCATCAACTGGACGGCGCGCGGCCGCCCGAAATCCATCAGGGCGTCCATCGCCGCGCGGATCGTGCGCCCGGTGCTCACGACGTCGTCCACCAGGACGACGACGCGTCCATCCACCGCGGAGGGCATCTCGGTGCGACGCAGCTTCGGCCGCTCGCCTCGGGCGATCAGGTCGTCGCGGTAGAGGGTGGTATCGAGGATACCGACGGGCACCTCGACCCCGGCGATGGCACCGAGGTGCTCGGCCAGACGGCGCGCGAGAGGGACGCCACCGTTCGGGATGGCCACCAGGTAGAGCGAGGCCGGGTCGCTGTTGCGTTCGAGGATCTCGTGGGCGACGCGTTTCAGGGCGCGTCCGATCGCGTCGTCGCCGAGCAGGACGCTGGCGTGCGGGGGGGCGGCGATCGCCGCGCTGGGGGGTGTCGCTTGGCTCACGGGCTCGACCTTTGTCCGCCTCGCGGGACGGCCTTAAAAGGTGGTGGCGGGACCTTAGCCCGAGGATCGCCGGGGCGCATGGGTCGGCCACCTCGAGATCCCGCGTCGGGTCGATCGCCGGTGGGAATCAACCGGTGTTAGCGGATCGGCTCGCCGAGTCGATCCCAGCGCATCTTGTCCGTGAAGAGCTCCCACCACGTCACCGGGTTCAGAAGCTCGCGCCAACGCCCGTTCCAGTCCCACGACCAGTAGATGATGAAGGCGGGCCCCTTCATCTCGGCCAGCCGGACCGTGCCCCAGCGCCGGCTGTCGTTCGAGTAGTCCCGGTTGTCGCCCATCATGAAGTAGCGGCCCTCGGGCACTTCGAAGGCGAGGTGGGGTCCCTGCTTCTCGGGGTCGTCCAGGATCAGGTGGGGCCCCGGATCGCGCAGGGTTTCCTCGAGGGTACGCAGCTCGTTGCCGAAATCGTCGCGAAACGTCTGTTCGAGATCGCGTGTCGGCGCGGGCTCCCCGTTGATCCAGACCTTGGATCCCCGCACCTCCACCTCGTCACCGGGCAGGCCGACGACGCGTTTCACAAAACGCTCCTGGAGGCCCCCCTCGGACTGATCGGCGGGTGCGATCCGCCCGGGGAGTCGCGCCACCGAGAACACCACGACGTCGCCGCGTTCGGGCTCTCGGATCGCCGGCAGACGCATGTCGGTGAAGGGGATCTTCACGCCGTAGATGAACTTGTTGACGAAGAGGTGATCGCCGATGAGAAGCGTCGGGAGCATCGAGCCCGACGGGATCCGGTAGGGCTCGATCACACAGCTGCGCACCGAGAGCGCCACCAGGACGGCGACGAGCAGGGTGCCGAACTGGTTCCACAGGGTACGCGCGGGGCCGGGCGGGGGCCCTTCGGACTCGACCTCCTCGGTCGCCTCGGTGTCGTCGCCCGGTCGGCGTTTGCGGCTCATCCGTCTTCCAGACGTAGCGCGGCCAGGAACGCTTCCTGCGGGATCTCGACCTGGCCCACCTTCTTCATGCGCCGCTTCCCTTCCTTCTGACGCTCGAGGAGCTTGCGCTTGCGCGAGATGTCACCTCCGTAGCACTTGGCCGTGACATTCTTGCGAAGGGCCTTCACGTTGGTCCGCGCGATCACCCGTGAGCCGACCGCCGCCTGGAGCGCCACCTCGTACATCTGGCGCGGGATGAACTCCTTGAGCTTGGGCACCAGCTCCGATCGGCGGTGGTAGGCGCGCTCGCGGTGGACGATGAGCGAGA
>JANQRO010000277.1 GCA_028284525.1 Myxococcota bacterium
ATCTCCTGGCGCGCGACATCGCTGCGTCTTCGCCTACCACGAGGTCATCCGATCGCCCGAGATCGAGACGAGCGACGGCTTCGGCGCGCGCCGCTGTGACGTGTACTACGGGGATCGCTACAGCCCGGACTTCTACGCCTGGGTCTTCCCCCACGGCGACACGACCAGCGTCGGCACCGGCTCCTTCCGGAAAGAGTTCAGTCTGAAGGGGGCGGTCGAGGGGCTCCGCGCGGAGACGGGTCTCGACGCCGTCGAGACGATTCGCCAAGAGGGGGCCCCGATCCCTCTCGTGCCACTCCGGCGTTGGGACAACGGTCGCGACGTGATCGTCGCCGGTGACGCGGCGGGCATCGTCGCGCCCTCCTCGGGTGAGGGGATCTTCTACGCGATGACCGGCGGCCGGATGGTCGCCGACACCGCGCAGGAGTTCTTGGAGACGGGCAACGCGCGGGTCCTTCGCAAGGCGCGGCGTCGCTTCATGCGAACACACGGTCAGGTGTTCTTCGTTCTCGGAATGATGCAGCGCTTCTGGTACGCGAACGATCGCCGTCGCGAGCGCTTCGTTGCCATCTGCGAAGATCGCGACGTCCAGCAGCTCACCTTCGAGGGATATATGCACAAGCGATTGGTTCGACAGCGGCCGCTGGCGCACGCGCGCATCTTCTTCAAGAACCTCGGCCACCTGACAGGATTGGTCCCCTCATGAGCGCTTCCTTCGCACCCGCGACGCACGGAGAATCCATCGGCCGACGCCCCAGCGATCCGGTCGCGGACTTCATCGACGCCCGGCTCGCAGCCCTCGAGGGTCGTCTGCTCGAGGACTGCTCCCGCCTCGGGAGCGGGCTGGGACGACTTGGGGACTCGCTCGCCTGCGCCGTGGGGACGCAGGGGACCGGCGGAAGTCGTTGGCGACCGCTGCTCACGATGGCGGCCGCCGAAGCCGCTGGGGAAGCGAGCGACGCCGCGCTCGAAGCGGCCGTCGCGGTCGAGCTCACTCACACGGCCTCGCTCGTGCTCGACGACCTGCCGTGCATGGACGACTCCGACATCCGGCGCGGGCAACCGGCGACGCACCGGCTCACCGGCTCGGCCGGCGCGATCCTGCTCGCGGTGGGACTCATGGCACGCGCCGTCGAGCTGCTCGCCGCCGTCCCCCGCTGCGGAGCCGCGCTCAGCAGGGAATGGGGCGAGTGTGTGGGACTGGAGGGCATGGCCGGCGGGCAGGCGATGGACGTCGCCGGAGGGGCGGCATTGCGCGGGCGCGCGCGCCGGCTCTACCGGGAGAAGAGCACCGCGCTGCCGGCCTTCGCGCTCTCGGCAGGGGCGCATGTGGGGGGGGCGCCGGCCGCGACACGCGCGCGTCTCGTGGCGTTTGGCCGCTCGCTCGGGTGGGCCTACCAGCTCCTCGACGACGTGGAGGATCTCGAGGAGGACCGCGAGCGAGGCCACGTCCAGGACGGACCGCCGCCCCAGGTGGAGAGCCGCCGGATCATGGGCCGCGCCTACCGCCAGCTCGGAGAGATCCCCGGGCTTCGCCCCGACGGCGTCGAAGTGCTGCGGGGGATCGCTTCACACGTAGTGGGACCGGAATCCGCTGCGACGGGCGATAGCGCCCGACGAGGGGGTTGGTAGTCGATGCTGTTGTCGCTCGGTCTCGATTTTCAGCAGGCGGCCCTGGAGGTGCGGGAGCGATACCTGATCTCGGATCCGGACGCGGAGCGCATCCGCGACGACCTTGCGCGCCGGGGGGCCAGCGAATCACTCCTGGTTCGCACCTGCAACCGCGTCGAGATCTACAGCGCGTGGCCCGACGACGGGACGGATCCGCTCTCCCGTGTGCGTGACATCGCGGCCGCATGGGTCGGCGGACGGGACCAGCTCACCGAAGGGCTCAACGCGATCTCGCGCGCCCGCGGAGAGCGCGACGCCGCTCGCCATCTGTTCCGGGTGGCGGCGGGGCTCGAGTCGCAGATCCTGGGCGACATCCACATCCTGGGCCAGATCCGGCGCACCTTCCGCGACGCCGTGGAGACCGGATCCGTCGGGTCCACCCTCCATCGTCTCTTCGAGTCCGCCCTTCGGGTGGGCAAGAAGGTGCGGAGGGAGACGGACCTGATGGCGCCACGCAGCGGAGTGGGCTCGGAGGCCGCCCGGCGGGCGGTGGAGCACTGGGGCACCTTGGCCGGGCGCGCCTGCGTTGTCGTGGGCTGTGGCAAGGGGGGAGAGCACGCTGCGCGGTGTCTCGCGGACGCGGGCGCCGACCAGCTGACGATCGCGAACCGGACCCGCCACCGGGCGGAGGCCCTCGCCGCAGACCTTGCGGGTGCACACGCCGCCGACCTCTCCTCGCTTCCCGCGCTGATCGAATCTGCCGAGGTGGTCGTGGTCGCCACGAGCGCCGCCGAGCCGGTGGTCCGGGCCGGTCCCCTCCGGGATGCGCGCTCGCGGGGCCGACTGAATCCGGACCTCCTCGTGATCGACGTCTCGGTCCCCCGCAATGTGGACCCGCGGGTCGGTGAGATCCCCGGGGTGGCACTGGTGGATCTCGATTCCCTCCACCCGGGGATCGCCGCCCGACAGAAGAGCCGCGTGGCCGCGATCGAAGATGCCGAGCTCCTCGTCGAAGGCGAGCTCGGCGACTTCGTCCGGTGGCTCCGCTTCCAGTCGCTTCGCGGCGCGTTGAATCCCCTACAGGAAGTGCTTGCGGAGGTCTGCGAGCGGGAAGTGGGGTACGTCGCCAGCGACGCGAAGGCGGCCAAACGCGCCGCCAACCGCATCGTGGCGCGGGTGATGGCTCGGCCGATGGCGGCGCTGAAGACGGCCTCGGAGGCGTCGCTGACCGAGGCGATCGGAGCGGTCGGAACCCTCTTCACTGACCCGAGCTGCGTCGGTACGGAGGGCTTGGGAACAGGAGACTAAGGATGGGCGCCTGGGGCCACTCTGTGAGGATGCTTTCTGCGAATGCCGCGCGCGCGGCGCAGCGGGTGGCGGGTCCCCAGGCGATCTTCGGATCCGCGAAGACAGCGCTTCGTTCGACTCGGGATTGGTGATAGGGTGTCCCCGGCGAAAAACGGCGTCGAAACCGCGTCCTTCTCGACATGTTGCGCACCCATGCCGCAGCGAGCGGTGCGTGAGATCGGCGCGAAACCCGGATGCCGCGATTCGAGCGGAGGGTGGCCGATGGCCGATCCGAGGATCACCAAAGAGGAGAAGGGCGAGCGCTTGGCGCGCGACCGCGCTGTCTCGGCGTTCCTCCTTCTTGGAGAGAAGCTGCGATCGCTCTATTCGAGCGGAAGCACCGAGCCGCCACGGGACCCTCCCCCGATGTCGCGAAAGAGCGCGGATGCGCTCTTCGGCACAATCGAGAGCGAAGTGATTCCACGCCTGCTGCTCGCCCACAAAGAATCGCGAGACGCGGTCCCCAAGGACCGCCCGGCACTCTCCGCCAAGGTGCACGAGCGATTCCTCCCGACGCTCTTCGATCCCCGCGACGCAGCGTGTCACGAATTCGTGGAAGAGCTGCTCGCGAGCGGCGTCTCGCGCGAGGTGATCTTCCTCGATCTCCTGACCACCGCGGCGCGTCGGCTGGGAGAGCTTTGGGAAGAGGACCTGTGTGACTTCACCGACGTCACCATCGGGCTGTGCCGGCTCCACGACGTCCTGCGCAGCGAGAGCCCCCCGTTCGTCGACTCGGCCCAGCCCCGACCCGGCTCACCGAGGATCCTGTTGGCCACCGCGCGCGCGGACCAACACATCTTTGGCGTCGTCATGGTGTCGGAATTCTTTCGGCGGGCGGGGTGGTACGTCGTGAACGAGCCCGGGGCGACCGCCAACGAGCTGAGCCGCATGCTCGCTCAAGAACACTTCGACGTGTTGGGCTTGTCGGCGGCCTGCACGTCGATCGCCTCCGAGGTGGCCGAGGAGATCGAGACGCTGCGCGCGGCCTCGCGAAACCGCGTACTGCGGGTTCTGGTGGGCGGTCGTCTCTTCCTCGACGAGCCGCACCGGGTCGAGGAGGTCGGCGCCGACGGGATCGCGGACGAGGCGAGCGAAGCGCCCGCCGCCGCGGCGCGGCTGCTTGCCCAAGAAACCGGCGGTGGCTAACGTGCGCCGGCGTCGAGCCCCAGGGGTTGGGTTCAACGAATGGACGAATCGTTGTCTGCAAACACCCAAAGCATTCCCTTTCGGAGCCCGAAGCGTTTTCTCGGGGATCTCGACTACCGGACCACGGCTCAGATCATCGCTTCGGCGGCCGACGTCGCCCTCGTCCTCGACGACGGCATCATCCAGGACGTCGCGCTCGCGGGGGACTACCTCGCGGGGGAAGGTTACGAGCGATCGTGGCGGGGGAAGTCCTGGATCGAGACCGTAACGGTCGAGAGCCGCGCGAAGATCGAAGCCCTGCTCGAGGAGGCGCCCTCCCGCAAGCGACGCTGGCGCCAGGTCAACCACCCGGCGGCGGGCGGGGTCGATATCCCGATCCGCTATACGGCGCTGCGGGCGGGGTCGGCGAGCCGCGTGCTCGCGATCGGCCGCGACCTGCGCTCGGTCTCGACGCTGCAGCAGCGTCTGGTCGAGGCCCACCAGAATCTCGAGCGCGACCATTCGAGTCTCCGCGAGGCCGAAGCGCGCTACCGCCTGTTGTTCCAGTCGGTCGCTCAGCCGGTGATCGTGGTGCGCCCGGACACCATGGAGATCGAGGAGATCAACGCGGCGGCGGCTCGGGTCTTTGGAGACTCGATCGAAGGCCTCACCGGAGCGCTGTTGGACACCGGATTCACGACGGACGCGAAGCGGGCCGTGGCGGCAACCATCGCCGAGGCCGATGCCACGGGGACCGCGAGAACCGAGGGCCTCAGTGTCGTGACCGGTGTACGGGGTTCGCTCGTCGCATCCTCGTTCCGAGAGCGCGATGCGCTCCGGGTGATCCTGCGTTTCGAGCCGGACGTCGAGGAGATGCCGGCTCCCGAGCCGCGGCGCGACGAGGTGTTGCGGGTGCTCGAGAGCCTGCCCGACGCCCTCGTCGTGACCGAGACCGATCTGCAGATCGTGGCCGCGAACCAGGCCTTCCTCACGATGACGCAGATTGCCCGCGCGGAGCACATCGTCGGCAGCCCGCTCTACGATCACCTGGGACGCTCGCGCGCCGAGCTCAACGTGATGACTTCGAGCATCGAGAGCCACGGCTCGGTTCGAAATTTCGCCACCGTGATGCGCGACCGATTCGGGGGCGAAGAGGCCGTCGAGGTCTCGGCGGTGTTGTCGCCCTCGGAGGAGCGCAACGTCCTGGGATTCTCGATCCGCAACGTGTCTCGGCGTCTGAGCGCGAACCCGAAGATCGCGCGGGAGCTCCCCACCTCGGTCGACCAGCTGACCGGGCTCGTCGGCCGGGTCCCGCTCAAGGAGATCGTCCGCGAGTCGACGGACTTCATCGAGCAGCTCTGTGTCGAGGCCGCCCTCGAGATCACCGAGGGCAATCGCGCCTCCGCCGCCGAGATCCTCGGGTTGAGCCGGCAGGGGCTGTACTCGAAGCTGCGGCGTTTCCAGAGCAGTCACTAGCTCCGTCGCGCGCGTCTTTCTTCGTTGCTCCGAGTATCTGTAAAGTGTAGTTTACACGCGTGGAACGCAGCGCGGCGGCGTGCAACGTGAGCGAGTCCGCTTCTCTTCGGGTGCTCGGCTGGCTCGGCATCGCACGACTGGGTCTGGTGCAAACCGCGCTCGGGTCGATCGTGGTGCTGACGACCTCCACCCTCAACCGGGTGATGGTGGTCGAGCTCGCGCTGCCGGCCATGGTCCCGGGCGCTCTGGTCGGATGGCACTACGCGGTCCAGCTCTCGCGGCCTCGCTGGGGCTACGGCGCGGATCGCGATGGGCGTCGCACTCCGTGGATCCTCGGCGGTATGTTCGTGCTGGCCTGCAGCGCTGTGCTCGCCTCCGCGTCCACGGGGTGGATGGCGAGCGACCCGCTCTACGGGTTCGCGGCCGCCGCGCTCGGCTTTTTCGGTATCGGGGTCGGGGTCGGCGCATCGGGCACGAATCTTCTCGCGCTCCTCGCGACCCAGACGGCGCCCGCACG
>JANQRO010000283.1 GCA_028284525.1 Myxococcota bacterium
AAGTAGGGCGGCAACACCTCGACGTTGGGCGGGTTCCACAGCCGCGCCGCGCGTTGGTAGATCACCTCGAGGGCCGAGCCCGTCGACGAGGCGGCGTACTGGGGAAAGAGGGGGACGACCAGGATCGACTCGCTCCCGCTACGCGCCAGCGTCTCGACGGCGAGGTCGAGGGACGGCGCGCCGTAGCGCATCGCCAGCTCGACGCGGTAGCCGTTGCCGAGTTGGGTGGCGAGGGCGTCGCGCAAGGCGCGGCCGTGGACGAGCAGCGGTGAGCCTTCGCGGGTCCAGATCTTGGCATAGGCGTCGGCCGCCACCCGCGGGCGGAAGGGCAGGATCACCCCGTAGAGGAGGAGGGCGCGCAGCGGCGCGGGGAGGTCGATCACGCGAGGGTCGCTCAGGAACTCGCGGAGGTAGCGCCGCACGTCCACCCGGCGCGGCGAGGCCGGGGTGCCCAGATTCACCAGCAGCACGGCGCGCGGCGCGGACATGGCCGGAAGATAGGGGCACGGCTCAGCGACGAAAGCCGCCGAGCCACACCGAGAGCGCGAGATAGAGCGCCGGGTAGGCGAGGGAGGCCACGACCAACGGCCGCGCCCAGGCCGCGTCGGGCCGCGCGGCGGCGGCCACCAGTGCCGCGCCCCAGAGCAGACCGGTGATGACGGCGAGACCCCGGGCCCGGGGCGCGCGGCTCGGGTAGAGAAAGCCGAACGGGAGAGCGACCGCGGCGGCGAGCACCCACACCAGCAGGGCACACAGGGTGGGGTCGAGCTCGAGGAACCAGGCGTAGATCGCCACCACGTTCCAATAGGACGGGAAGCCCCGGAAGAAGTGATCGGCGGTCTTGGCTTCGCTGTGGGAGAAGCCAAAGCCGCTCGCCAGCAGGGCCGCGCAGGCCGCGGACCAGCCGAGGGGCGTCGCCGCCAGACCGCCGCTGAGCAGCAGGAAGAGCACCGGGACCACGACAAAGTTCTCGTAGTCGACGATGTCGTCGAGCCGGCGCCCGTCGATCTCCGGTGTCGTCTCGCGGACCCGCGCCGCGCGCGCCAGGGTGCCGTCGATCGAGTCGACCGCGAGCGCGGCGAGCATCCACAACACCGCGTGGGCGTCGTGGCCGCGGGCCGCGGCGACGACGGCGGGGACACCCATCGCTGCGCCACTCGCGGTGAGTGCGTGCACGGCCAGTGCCGCGAACCGCTGTCCCGAGCCAGCCACCGACGCCGCCCCCTCGGGCGGACGGTACCAGAGCAGCTATGCTTGCCCGCGCGAGGACGCGATGGCCGAGAACCGCTTCGTACAGAGCCGGGAGGTCGAGTACTTCCGCCAGGGGCAGGACACCTTTCTCACCACCCGCGCGGACGCGGTCTTCAACTGGGGCCGCAAATACTCGATGTTTCTCTATCCCTTCGTGACGGCGTGCTGTGGGATGGAGTTCATGTCTGCGGCCGGGCCGCGCTATGACATCGACCGCTTTGGCTGCGCGCTCCCCCGCTTCTCCCCGCGTCAGGCCGACCTGCTGATGGTGGTCGGGACCATCAGCCACCGCCAGGCACCGGTGCTGAAGAAGGTCTACGACCAGATGGCCGAGCCCAAGTGGGTGCTCGCCTTCGGCGCCTGCGTCTGTTCGGGCGGTCCCTACAACAACTACTCCACGGTGCAGGGCATCGACACGATCATCCCGGTCGACATCTACATCCCGGGCTGTCCTCCGCGTCCGGAGGCCGTGCTCGATGGATTGATGAAGCTCCAGGAGCGCGTCCAGGTGGAGCGGATCCCGCACACCGGCCGCCACCGAGAGATCGCCGAGCTCACCCAGCCCGTCCCCGAAAAACCCGTCGCGTGAGGCCAGGTCCCTCGCCCCCACCGACGGCCGGAGACCCATCGTGACCCCCGTCTGCCCGAGCTCGCGCCCGCGCGCCCTCGATCAAGTCTCGCTGGAACGGCGCCGATGAATTCCGAGGGCCAGGGAGCGTTGTTGTGACGGAGACCCGTTTCGATCTCGCCGTCCTCGGGTCGGGCCCCGGGGGCTACGTCGCGGCGATTCGCGCCGCGCAGCTGGGCAGCCGTGTGGCGATCGTCGAAGAGGATCGTCCGGGCGGCGTGTGCCTGAACTGGGGCTGTATCCCCTCGAAAGCACTGCTCACGGGCGCCGAACTGGCCGAATCGCTCCGACACGGCGATACGTTCGGGATCTCCGCCGACGCGCTCCACTTCGACTACGCCAAGGTGGTGGGCCACAGCCGCAGCTGCGCCGATCGCCTCTGCAAGGGCGTCCAGTCGCTCTTCAAGAAGAACCGGATCCAGCTGGTGCGCGGCCGCGGCCGGGTGGCTGGCGCGGGGGTGATCCAGGTCGACGGCCCCGACGCCGGTGTGGTCGAGGCCGATCACCTGGTGGTCGCCACGGGCTCCTCGGAGTGGACGCCGCCGGGCGTCGAGCTCGACGAGCACGTCATCACGACCTCCCGCGAAGCCCTGGCCTCGACCCGCTGCCCCGAACGCGTCGCGATCATCGGCGCCGGTGCCGTGGGCATCGAGTTTGCCTACGTCTACGCGATGTACGGTGCCCGGGTGACCGTCGTCGAGATGGCGGACCAGATGCTCCCCGGGGCGGACGCCGATGTCGCCAAGGCCCTCGAGCGCGCCTTCCGGCAGCGCGATATCCAGGTGCTGACCCGCACCCGCTTCGAAGAGGCGAAACGCGCCGGTGAAGGCGTCCGGGTGCTGATCAGCCAGGACGGCAAGGAAGAGGCGATCGAGGCCGACCAGCTCCTCCTGGCCTTGGGCCGCAAGCCCCGCAGCGAGAATCTCGGGCTCGAAGAGGCCGGCGTCGAGCTCGACGCGAAGGGGTTCATCCAGGTCGACGACACCCTGCGCACCAAGACGCCGGGCATCTCCGCGATCGGCGACGTCGTCGGCGGCCCCCTGCTCGCCCACAAAGCGAGCGAAGAGGGTGTCGCCGCCGTCGAGGCGCTCCACGGTGTCGGCCACGGCGCGATCGACCCCAAGCGCATCCCCGCGTGCATCTACTGTCAGCCCCAGGTCGCCTGGATCGGTCTCACCGAGTCCCAGGCCCGCGAGGCCCACGGCGAGGTGCGGGTCGGGAAGTTTCCCTTCATGGCCTCGGGCAAGGCCGTGGCCGCGGGTCACACCGAGGGCTTCGCCAAGATCATCACCGAGCCCCGTTACGGCGAGGTCGTCGGGGCCCATCTGGTGGGGTACGGCGCGACCGAGCTCATCGCGGAAATCGGGCTGGCGATGACCCTCGAGGCGACGAGCAGCGAGATCGCTGCCACCTCCCACGCCCACCCCACGCTGTCCGAAGCGATCCTCGAAGCGGCCCTCGCCTCCGAGGGCCGCTCGATCAACTTCTAGGAGCACTGGTACGGCGATGTCGGTTTCGGTCGAACTCCCTGCCCTCGGTGAGAGCGTCGTCGAGGGAATGGTGTCGAAGTGGCTGGTGAAGGAAGGCGACGCCGTCGAGCGCGACCAGCCTCTGGTCGAAGTCACGACCGACAAGGTGGACGCCGAGATCCCCGCCCCGGAGGCGGGTGTGGTCGTGGCGATCGGTGTCGCCGAGGGCGAAACGGTCCCGGTGGGTGCGGTGCTGTGCGAGATCGACGCGAACGCCGAGGCGCGACCCGCGGCCGCGTCCTCGCCCGAGACAGTCCCCGCTCCGACGGCCGCCGAACCCGCCGCGGTCCCCGACCCGGCCGCCGTCGAACCCGCGGCGGTCCCCGCGCCGGTGGCGGACGATGTACGCGCGACCCCGGTCGCGCGGCGCATCGCCGCCGACCAGGGCGTGGACCTCGGCGACATCGAGGGCAGCGGCGTGAGCGGGCGGATCCACAAGGGCGACGTCGAGCGCGCCGCCGCCGCGGCGAGCGCGCCGCCGGTGGTGGAGCGGGCGCTCGATCCCACGCCGACCCCGCGGCGGGGGGCGCCGACGCGCTCGCGCCCCTCGTATCTCACCTACCAGCTCCAGGAAGGCGACCGCGTCATCAAGATGACGCCGCTGCGCAAGATCGTCGCGGAGCACATGGTCCTCTCCAAGCAGACCTCTCCCCACGTCGGGACGGTGGCCGAGGTCGACATGGCGGGGGTCGTCGCCTTCCGCAACGCGCACAAGCGCGCGTTCCAGGAAAAGAACGGCTTCAACCTGACCTTTCTGCCCTTCGTCGTGAGCGCCACGGTGCGGGCGCTCCTCGAGTTTCCGCGTCTCAACGCCTCGATCGTAGACGACGCGATCATCGAAAAGCGCCACATCCACGTGGGGGTCGCCGTCGAGACCGATAAGGGTCTGGTCGTTCCGGTCGTCCGCGACGCCGACCGGCTCTCGCTCAGCGGGCTGGCCGCGGCGATCGAAGACCTGTCGAGCCGGGCGCGCAACAAACAGCTCTCCCCGGATGATCTCCAGGGCGGCACCTTCACGGTGTCCAACCCCGGCCGCTTCGGGAATCTCCACGGGTTTGCGATCATCAACCAACCCCAGGCGGGCATCGTGCGGATGGGCGAGATGGTGAAGCGACCCGTCGTGCGCACCGTCGACGGCGAGGACGCGATCGTGATCCGGCCGATCATGCACGTCGCGCTGTCCTACGACCATCGAATCGTCGACGGCGCCCCGGCCAACGGCTTCCTGCACCATGTGCGACAGGTGCTCGAAGACGCGGACTACGAACTCTGAGCTTTCGCGTCGAGTGGCTCGGCCGTGTCGACTACGCCGAGGCCCTCGCGCGTCAGGACGCGCAGGTGGCGGCACGGCGCGAGGGCCGCGCCGACGACGTCCTCTGGCTCCTCGAGCACCCCCCCACCGTCACCCTCGGCCGCCGCAGCGAGGAGGCGAACCTCCTGGTCCCCGAGGCGGCGCTCGCGGCGCGCGGGGTCGCCGTGCACCGCATCGCCCGGGGCGGGGACGTCACCTACCACGCGCCCGGGCAGCTCGTGGGCTACCCGATCCTCGATCTCAAGGCGCGCGGCCAGGCCGACGTGGTGGCCTTTCTGCGACGTCTCGAGACCCTGCTCATCGAAGCGCTCGGGGTCTTCGGGATCGAGGGCTACACCCGTGAGGGCTATACCGGGGTCTTTGCCGGCCCGGACGCTCCCGGGCCGCCCCGCAAGATCGCCTCGATCGGAATCGGCGTGCGCCGCTGGGTCACCTTCCACGGCTTCGCCCTGAACGTCGACCTCGATCCCGACGACTTCTCGCTGATCGTCCCCTGTGGTCTCACCGACGTCCGGATGACCTCGGTCGCGACCGAACGACCGGCGCTGGCCGCACCCGGGTTGATGGGCCGCGTGCGGACGGCGGTGAGCGACGCCTTCCTGCGGGCCTACGCGTAGCCCACGCAAGGGCGTCGCGACGGCGGCGACCCGGGCGGCGCCTTGCTAGCTTGCCGGCCCATGGCAGTCCGCGTCGTGCACGTCGATCGCCGCTCCAAGCTCGGTTGGATGGAGCGGACCTATCTCCCCGCGATCGTGGCCGGTCTCGCGACGACCAGCCGCGTCTTCTTCAAGAATCTCGCGGGTTGGCTCAGTGGCAAGAAGCCCGGCTTCGTCGTCCAGTATCCCGAGGAACGCGTGGACTACGCCGACGCCTTCCGGGGCATGCCGGTGCTGGTGCAGCTCGACAACGGCCACCCCAAGTGCGTGGCCTGCGGGCTCTGTGAGTTCGCCTGCCCCACCGACTGCATCACGATCGTCCCGGGAGAGCTCCCCGAGCACGGGATCGAGCGCTATCCCGACGAATTCGATATCGACATGTCCCGCTGCATGTTCTGCGGGCTCTGCGAGGAGGCCTGCCCCGAAGAGGCCATCGTGATGAGCCGCGAGGTCGAGCTCGGTGCCTACGACCGCGAGGGCACCAACTACCGCAAGTCCGATCTCCTCGTCCCCGAGCCGTTGCTCAAGCGACGCCTCGACTTCCTGCGCAGCGAGTACGGCCGCCAGCACGAGGCGCCAAAGGACTGATGGACGATTTTGGCTCTGCCGCGCTCCGCGCGCTGCTGCGCGAGTTCCCCGACGCTGTGCACGCCACCCACGCCGACCAGGGCGACGCGACCGCGCTGGTCGGC
>JANQRO010000285.1 GCA_028284525.1 Myxococcota bacterium
ACGCAGAGCGCAGCGCCGGCACTCTCCCAGGGAGAGCGGCTCTTCCGCCCAGACCTGGTCGCGTCGCACGTCGGTCGAGCCACATCGTTCGCATCGCATCGCATCCATCGCGTGTTCCTCCTCGCGTCCTGCCCCCGCTGCGACCCCCGCGTCGCGGGGCGAAGCGGGAGTGGGGGGCCGTCGCGGGGCCGCCGGAGGGGGTGTTGGGGGACGGCGCCCCGCGACAAGACACAGGAAAGCGGCTCGACGTGACAGAAGCGGTCACGACTTTCGAATTTTCTTCGCCTTTCGGGGCCGTGTCGCGGTGTGGGGGTCAGTCGCGAGGGATCAGCTCCCCGAGGCCGTAGCGATCGATGCGCCGTCGCAGCGTCGTCCGCGCCACCCCGAGCCGACGCGCGGCCCGCGAGACGTTGCCCCCGACTTCGCGCAGGGTCTGCGCGAGGAGTGGCGCCGGGAGCGCGCCGGCGGGGAGGGCCGCCGACCCGCCACGGCCCCCGCCCCGCGCCGCCGCGTCGCCTCGCGCGGCGGCGAGCGTGTCGCGTACCCGGCGACGTTCCAGCCAGCTCGCGAGCTCGCGCACGTTGCCGGGCCAGTCGTGCGCCGCGAGCTCGACGAGGAGCCCGGCGGAGGGCGGGTGGCCGAGGATCGCCGTCGCGAGTTCGCCGAGATCGGCGAGACGCTCGCGGAGCGGGGGGACTTCGAGACGCAGGACGTGGAGGCGGTAGAAGAGATCGGCGCGAAAGGCGCCGTCGGCGACGGCCGTGTCGAGATCGCGGTGGGTCGCGGCGACGACCCGCGCGGCAAAGGTGCGCGGCGTCGGCCCACCGACGCGCTCGAAACGACGGTCTTGCAACACGCGCAAGAGCTTCGCCTGCAGCGCGGGGGGCAGCTCGCCCACTTCGTCCAGAAAGAGCGTCCCCCGACCGGCGTGTTCGAGTCGGCCGGGCCGGGTGCAGTGTGCACCGGTGAAGGCGCCGCGCTCGTGGCCGAAGAGCTCGCTCTCGATCAACCCGGGCGCGAGCGCGGCGCAGTCGAGGTGGACGAAGGGCTCGTCCGCGCGCTGCGACGCCGCGTGGACCGCGCGCGCCGCGAGCCCCTTCCCCGTCCCGGTCTCGCCGGTGACCAACACCGTCGCGTCGAGGGGAGCGACGACGCGGATCTCCTCGATCAGGCGACGGATCGCCGGCGACGACCCCACGATGCCCCAGTGCTCGTCCATCGCGACCGACCCTACGCCCGTCGGGCCAAGGGAAGGGCAAAGTTGCCGCGACGGAGCGCGGCGCGGGGCTACTGCTCGGCGGCGCGCCGGTCGCTCTCTGTCTTCATGCCCCGGTAGAGCCTCCCGTGGGAGCTGTCGTGGAGCGCGTCGAGGAGGACGCCGCGGGGATCGCTGTCCCGGGCGATGTCGACCAGGCGTTCGTAGACCTCCATGAAGCGTCTGGTGTGACGAGTGCGGATCGGCGAGCCGAAGAGGAAGTCGCCCAGGTCGTACTCCGCGCTGTAGTAGACGACCAGGGCGCGGCGGCTGAACACCTCGGGGTCCCCCGTGCCGAGTTGGCGCCAGAGCTCCCCGCTGTCGTCCCCGGCGATTCCGCTGAACTCCTGGTCGTAGGACATCACCAGAAAGCCGGCGATGCTCCCGAGCTGTCGCCGCACCGTCTCCATCGTCTTGAGATAGATGTCTTGCCGCACGTGGATCTCGTTGGCGGCGAGGGCGCGCGACTGGATCTCCGCCTGTTCCACCGAGCGACGCATCTCGACGTACTGGAGCTGTACGGCCTTGGTGTTCTCGAGGAGCTGTTTCTGCTGGAGGAAGAACCCGACCACCAGCCACAGAAACGCCAAGGGCGCGAAGGCTCCTTCGAGAAACCCGCCGAGGGCCGGGGCGTTCTGCCGGACGAACTCGCCCCACCCGACGATGTTCGAGATGTAGAGGTATCCGAGGACGATCCACACGACCGTGAAGGTGAGCCCCATCGCGAGTCGCCAGTCGTTGCGGTCGTGGGGCGGTGCGGGCTCGAAGATGTCGGGGCGCGGGGCCGCTTCGGCCATGGGAGTGTCCTCCGTAGTGTGCGCGGGCGCGCAGGTGAAAACGGATGGTGGGGCGCGGGGACGCGGGCGCGGCTCAGACGGGAAGGTCGCTCCGCCCGAAGATCGCCTCGAGCTCGAGGCCGCGGTCGGCGAAGGCCTCGGTGGCCCCCTCCCCGCGATCGACCAGACACAGGACGCGGCTCACCTTCCCCCCGGCCTCCTCGACGACCCGGGCGGCCTCCAGGGTGGAGCCGCCGGTCGTGCAGGTGTCCTCGAGCAGCGCCACGCTGTCGCCGGGCTCGAAGCGACCCTCGAGACGCCGACCCAGCCCATGGCCCTTGGCCTCCTTGCGCACGAAGAAGCCGCGCAGCGGAGACTCCAGGTCGCGGGCGCCCGCCGCGCACAAGACCGCGGCCACGAGGGGCACGGCGCCCACGGCCATGCCGCCGACGGCGGTCACCGCGGGGCCGCGGCGGAGCGCGTCCAGCACGAGTTCCCCGGCGAGGCTCGCGCCTCGGGGCGTCATCAGGGTCTGCCGGAGATCGAGGTAGAAGTCGCTCTCGCGGCCGCTCTTCAGCACGACGCGCCCGCGGCGGAACGACACCTCGAGCACGAGATCCAGCAGCGCTTGGCGTCGCGGGTCGGCCACGGGGCGATCGTAGGCCCTCGCCGCGGCCTTGGCGACGGGCCCGCCGGCCCGCGCCGCCCCAGGGCCCGCCCTCCCCTGTCTGGACGCCCCCGGCGACCTCGTCTAGCTTCGCGCGCCCCATGAAGAAGAACGCCGACCTCCGTCACCGAAAGCGCGGCGCGCGCAGCGCCCGCAAGCGCGCCCAGCGCAAAGCCAAGCTGCGCCGCGTCCGGCTGCGGCGTAGCTCGGGCCAGCGCCGCACCTACCGCTAGGCCCCGGCGCCCGGCGTGGCCAGCGGCGCCGCGATCTCCTATCGCCTTCGGGCGCGGGACGGCGCCGCCCGCAGCGGCGTTCTCCACACCGCACGGGGCGACGTCGACACCCCCGCCTTCATGCCCGTCGGCACCCACGGCGCCGTCAAAGCCATGACGCCGCGCCAGGTCGCCGAGAGCGGGGCGCAGATGGTGCTCGCCAACACCTACCACCTGTCCCTGCGCCCCGGCGAGGCGGCGGTGGAGAAGCTCGGCGACCTGCACGCCTTCATGTGCTGGGAGGGGCCGATCCTCACCGACAGCGGCGGCTTCCAGGTGTTCTCTCTGCCGAACAAGGAGATCAGCGACGCCGGCGTGCGCTTCAGCCACGAGGTGAGCGGCGAGCGGGTCGAGCTCACGCCCGAGCGCTCGATCGAGATCCAGAACGCCCTCGGTGCCGACATCATCATGGCCTTCGACGAGTGCACCCCGTTTCCGGCCGACCAGACCTTGGCCGGGACCGGTGTGCGGCGCACCCTCTCGTGGATGGAGCGCTGTCTGCGCGCCCACCGCCGCAGCGCCGACCAGGCGCTCTTTGGCATCGTCCAGGGCAGCACCTACGAGGCGCTGCGCCGCGAGTGCGCGGTGGCCCTCGCGAGCCTCGACCTTCCCGGGTACGCGATCGGCGGCGTGTCGGTGGGCGAAGGACACGAGCTCCTGTGTCGCATCACCTCGTTCACGGCACCGCTGCTCCCCGAGGACAAGCCCCGCTATCTGATGGGCGTCGGCTTGCCCGAGGACCTGGTCGCCGCGATCGGTTTCGGGATCGACCTCTTCGACTGTGTCATCCCCACACGCTACGCGCGCTCCGCCTCGGTGTTCACGCGGCGCGGCCGGCTGCGGCTGACCCACCGCCGCTTCCGACGCGACGCGTACCCCATCGACTTCAGCTGTGACTGCGAGGCCTGCGCGGGCGGCGTGACCCGCGCCTATCTCCACCACCTGTTCGCCGCCAACGAGATCCTCTCGGCGATCCTGTGCTCGATCCACAATGTGCGCTTCTATCAACGGCTGATGGAAGACGCGCGCAGCGCGATCGCTGCGGGCGACTACGACGCGTGGCGCGAGGAGTTTCTCGCCCACTACCGCGAGACCGCCTAGCGCTCGCGCCGCGCTCGCGTACTGTGTCGCGATGGCGCAGCGGAGTGGAGCGTTCCTGACCCCGGACGAAGTGCTCGCCAAGCACAGCGCCGGGCCGGTCACCGGTGTGTTCACCGATGGCTCGTGCGAAGGCAACCCCGGGCCCGGCGGCTGGGGCACGGTCTGGGTGGAGGACGACGCGATCGTCCGAGAGGGCCACGGCAGCGAGGCGTCGACCACGAACAACCGGATGGAGCTGCGGGCGTTGATCGAGGCCTACCGCTGGCTCCCCGAGGACGCCTCGCTCACGGTCTACTCCGACTCCCAGCTCTGCGTGCGCACCATCAACGAGTGGGCGGCGGGCTGGGAGGCCCGGGGCTGGCGACGCAAGAAGGGGCCGATCGCCAACCTCGAGCTGGTGCAGGAGCTCTACGCCCTCGCCCAGGCGCACCCCGGGGTCGAATTGGTGTGGATCGCCGCCCACGCCGGATCCCGTTGGAACGAGTACGCCGACGCCCTCGCCACCACCTATCTGCGCTAGCGCCCACCCGGCGTCCGCCCTCGGTGAGAGAACGAGGGGCCGGGAGACCCGCGCCGCGTCGTCCCGAAGGATCGGCGACTCGGGAAGGGTCGGCGCCGCCTCGCGCAGGCGTTCCCAGGCCGGGCGCCCGACCCGGAGGTCGAGCATCGGTCCCGGACCCAGGGCGGCCATCGCGCTCGCGCCGAGGAGCGCGTGGCTCAGCAGCAAAGCGGGCAGATTGCGGTGATGCAGGAAGTGCGCGGTCCACCCGAGCCCGGCGATCGTCACCCCCAACATCAGTGCGGGGTTCGGCGCGTGGAGCGCGGTGAAGAGCGCCGTCGCCCCGACGACCGCGCTGCGTTCCGGGTGTGCCGAGCCGCGCGTGCGCGCGAGCCGATGGATCCGTCGGGTGAACACACACTGGAGCAGAAGCTGCTGGACCAGCAGGTTCTGCGTGTAGGTGGCGAGCCATTCGAGCCGGGTCGCGGCGAGCGAGACGGTCCCCGCCAACGCGCCCAGGGCGGCGAGGCCGGCCATCCCCGCCGCGGTCGCGCGCAGCAGACTTCCCCACCCCTCGCTCCACCGCCGGGGTGCGAGCCCGAGCGAGGCCAGGTCGCCGCGGGCGCGCCACAGATCGACGGCGACCAGCCAAACGACCCCCGCCGCGAGACCGCCGCGCAGCCACGGCTCGAGGGCGGGGGGCGCGCCCTTGCCGACACGCCACACCACGGCGAGAAGGAGCAGGGCGAGCAGCGCCAGCTCGACCGCGTCGCGCCGGGCGCGGGGTGCGGCGCCGGTCACGGGGTGCGCGGGGGGTGCGGCGCCGGTCACGGGGTGCGCG
>JANQRO010000286.1 GCA_028284525.1 Myxococcota bacterium
GGCGCACCCAGCGAGGCGGGGATGCGGCTTCTCGCGCGCTACGAGGCCCTACAGGGCGGCGTGCAGTGTCGCTACGGATGCGAGGCGTGCAGCGACGCCTGTCCCGCCGGGGTCGCGATTCCCGAGGTGCTGCGCACCCGCATGTACGCGGAAGACTACGACGACGCCGAGCTGGCGCGCCTCGACTACGCCCGGCTCGGCACCGGTGGCGCGGCGCCCTGTCTCTCGTGCAGCGGAGCGCCCTGCGCGACGGCCTGTCCCTTTGGGATTCCGATCGCCGCCCACACCCGACGGGCACATCGCCGCGCCATCGCGTAGACAGCCCGGCGCTCAGAGCGAGAGGAGTCGCTCGAGACGGCGCTGGTCGAAGCCCACCAGACGCTCGCCCTCGACCTCGATCACCGGGATGGCGGAGCGTCCGGTCTTGTCGATGAGCTCCTGCTTGTAGGCCGGGTTCGCGTCGATGTCCTTGGCGGTGAAGCGCACGTCGTTGCGGTCGAAGAAGGCCTCGGCGCGTCGACACACCCCGCACCAGGGCGCCGTGTACATCACCACCTCGCCGCCGCCCGAGCGCTGCCAGGGCGCCTCGGCGGCCTTCTGCCAGATGCTGCGTGTGGGCGCCGGCGTCGGAGCCGTCGCCGCCGCGGGCCGGGACTTCTCGAGCTCGATCCGCCCGGCGTTCGCCCGGTACTTCGCCGGGATCTCGCCGCGGCTCTGCACGAAACGCACGGACCCGGAGTCGTCGACGTACTGGTAGTAGACGTTGGTGTCGCCGCCGGCCTCGCTCGCCGTGGACGTGGCGTCGCCCTCGCCCTCGGCCCCGCGTACCTGGGCCGCGAACTCCGTCGCCACGTCACAGCCGCCGAGCGTCGCGACGAGGGGCAACCCGAGTGCAACGAGGACGATCAAACGCGTGTTTCGCATCACCCCTGGGCCTCCCAGCGCCGCCCGAAGTCGGCTGCCCACCACGTGTTTCGCCCGATCGGCCGCTCCGGTTGAGCTCGAAGGGACACCCACGATCGAATCGGCGGCGGGCGTCCGCGCGACACAGCGACTCCTTCCAGACGGGAGCGATCCCGTCTACCGCGGAGGTCCTTGAACCCGAAGAATCGCGCGGGCACCATCCGCGCCACGAGACCGAGGAGGGAGACCGCGATGTCGAGACAAGGGTGGTTGGGCTTCAACGATTTCGACATCGCCCCCGAAGTGGAACGCCTGGTGCGGTTGACCTACGACGGTCCCCTCTCGCTGGCGGTGGACTACATGGTCTTCAACGTCGACAAGAACGAGATCCGCACGCGGATGGCGGTGGTCAACGAGGACGTCTTCCCGCTGCCCTCCGTGACGGAGAAGCTCCCCGCCGATCCGAGTCAACGCATCGGGTTCACGGAGTTCATCCGCAACGGTCGCGAGGTGTTCGGCGACATCATCCAGAAGGCCTACGACGAGACCAACGAGGAGTTCGGGACGAACATCCCCGCTCCAGACTGATCGGGGCGCCTCCAGGATCGGGGCGTCCGCACCCCCTCCCGCGGGCGACCCGGGGAGGGTCGCGTTCCCTGCGACCCGCGGGTGCGCAAGCGCGGTGCAGGTTCCCATGCAACCGCGCGTCCGGCCGCGGGCGATGGCCCGGTCGCCCCGCGGGCCCCAACGGGGAGGCCGGGCGGCCGAAATCCCGACGTTTCCTACAGCGATGCGTGCGAATAGCCGATCCACTGCAAGCCCGCCGCGCGGCCGCTCGCGTGGGGGCCCACGCCCGGGGTCCACGTGTCGTTCCTCGCCTCCAATCGCAAGGTCCTGCTGCTCCACGACGGGGAGCTCAAGGACGTGCGTCAGGTGATCGAGGGGCTGGGCGCCCAGGTGAGCGACTCGATCGGCCCCGACGCCCCGGCGCACTGGGACCTGGCGATGGCGACTCCGCGCTACCTGCAGGCGATCGCCACGGTGACCGGCGACACCCGCTTCCGCCGGGTGGCGGTGGTCGACGACGAGTCGCGCACGCTGCGCACGCTGATCCGTCGCACCGGGATCCAGATCGTCGTGCGCCGTCCGATCCATCCGGCGGCCCTGCGTCTGCTGATCGTCCACTGTCTCTACCGCGGGCCCGAGCGGCGCAAGCCCCGGGTAGCGGCGGGGGTGCCGGTGAGCTTCTTCTACCCCTGGAAGCGGGGCACCGGCGTGATCGCCGAGCTCTCCGCCGAGGGCTGT
>JANQRO010000320.1 GCA_028284525.1 Myxococcota bacterium
AGCCGGCGGAGAGGACGCCGACACGCTGCCCCGTCAGGTAGCTCCACCGCGCCCGGGTGATCGCGCGCACCAGCCGGATGCGAAGATCGCGGGCAAAGCGCGCCACGGCGTTGCCGATCAACCGGTTGGTGGGGATCACGAGGGCCGCGCGGGCGAGCGCCATCCCCACCATGACGCCGATCAGCACCTCGAGGGAAGGCGCCAACCCGACGCGACCGAGCACACCGACCACCAGCGTCTCGAGCGCGCTCGCGTCGGACCCGCCGGCGCCGCCGCCACCGCGCGCGAGCACCGCGAGGGTCGGCAACATCGCCGCGGTGCCGAGCCCGGTCACGGCGCTCCCGACGACCAGACAGAGGACGATGCCCAGGCTTCGCCAGGGATAGGTCCGCGCGAGGATGAGGAGGAGCCGCATGCGCTGGCGATCTCGACGCGGGGACGTTGGCGAACGGGGGTGCTCGCACTATAGCGACTCGGGTGCGATCGCGTGCGCGTGCCAAACGCTCCGTTACCCTGCGCCGTTGTGGCGTTAGGGATTCCGTTGCGACAGCAACGACACGACCGGTTGTGGACGCGTGTCCGCTACCACCTCTCCCGCGCCTGGGGCACCCGTCTCCAGAAATCGCAGAAGCTCTACTTCGTCTCCGCGGGAGACTACCGCGGAAAACGCCTGGTGCTGCGCGACTCCCGCCTCGCCTCCGAGATCGAGACCAACCTGCTGCGTTTCCGCGAGCACTCGTTGTTCCCGCGCCCGGTGTTTCGCTTCGAGCACGAGCTCTGGCTGGAGTTCGTCGACGGCGACAAGCCCGACCCCACCGACCCGGTCTTCCTCGATCAGTTCGGCGCCTTCTACGCCACGCTCTACGCCCACTCCTCGCGACGCGTCGCGGCGGCGGACTCGATCTTCCCGGCGCGTCTCGCCTGCGACCTGGATTTCCTGACCGGTGTCGGATTCATCAGCGCCGCCGAGGCGCGGAGCCTCGCCCGGGCGGCCGATGGGCTCGAGCCCGAGACGCTCTGGGTCGGCTTCGACTACACCGACCCCGTCCTCAAGAACTTCGTGCTCGCGCCGCCCACCCCGCGGCTCTACGCCATCGACGTCGAGAGCCTCGAAGCCGAGCAGCTGGTCGGCGTGGGCATCGCCAAGGCGCTGGTGCGCTGGCTCGACGACCCCGAACGCGCGGGAATCCTCGAGCGCGCCGACGCCGCGGTGCCCGGGCTCGGCGCGTCCTTCCCCTACGTGCGGCTCTGCTTCGAGACCCACTACGCGGTGCGGATGTATCTCGAGCAGAAGTGGAAGCGCTTGGAAACCCTGCACCTGCCGCGGCTCGCCCAGCTCGCGCGCTAGGACGGCCCCGGACGAGGGCGATGCGCGAAGCGGTGGGGATCTAGGGCCGCGCCGCCGTGTGGCGTCGGATCTCGACGGCGCGCAGCGCTTCGCGAAAGGCACCGCGACGCAGCCGGGAGCGCCGGAAGCGACGCAGCGCGCCGAGGTCGCGGGCGCGCCAGCAGGCCCGCAGCCAGATCGCTGAGGCCGCCCGCGCCACGCCGACCCCGCCGTCGCTGGCGCCGGGGCGCAGCCCCTCCACCAGGGCGTCGAGCCAGCGCTCGGCCCAGGCGAGAAAGGCCGCGTTGGGGCGCAACCCCCAGCTGCTCAAGTGGGCGAGGTCGAAGTGGCGGACCAGGTCGTCGTCCCCGGCGTCGATCCCGATCTCCGCGAGCGCCGAACGCACCAGCTCGCGCTTCTCGAGCTCGGTGGCCGCCGCCCGCTCGCGGGTGATCTGGGCGCCGTGCTCCCGGTGGAGCACCAGGGGACGGGGAAGGTTGGCGATCGGGTGACGCCCGGCGATCCGCAGCAGGAGATCGTGGTCGTCGCAGATCTCGTAGCGGTCGCGATAGGGGAAACGCCGGAGGACGGAGCGCCGCGCGGTCATCGTGTACTGGAGCACGCTGCACCGGAAGAGCAGCCATAGCCGCAGCGCCTCGGAGCTCACCGGGCGCCGTTTGATCTTCCCGCTGCGCTGGCCCTCGGAGCCGATCTGCGCCGCCCAGCTCCCCACCAGCGCGCAGTCTTCGTGCCGGTCCAGAAAACGCACCTGCGCGGCCAGACGATCGGGGAGCGCGACGTCGTCGCTGTCGAGCATCGCCACGTACTCGCCGCGGGCCAGCGCCACGCCGTGGTTGCGCGCACCCGCGATCCCGCGGTTGTGGTCGTGACGCACCGCGCGGATCCGCGGGTCGCGGTACTCCTTCACGACGTGGTAGCTGGCGTCGGTCGACGCGTCGTCGACGACCACGATCTCCAGGTCGTCGAAGCGCTGTCGCAACACGCTCTCGATCGCGGCGCCCACGTAACGCTCGCGGTTGTACACCGGGATCACCACGCTCACGCGCGGGCGCGGCACCGACCTCACAAACCCCACTCGATCCGCCAAACGGGCTCGCTCTCTCGGGGGAGGATCAACGGTCGGGGGGGCGCCGGATCGAACGCGGGGCGACGTGATCGGCGCCGCGCAGTCTACCCCTCCGGCGGCGACCCGCTACGTTCGTGGCACTCCCCACACAGCCGAGTCGAAGTCGAGACGAGGGACGATGGCGTCGCACACCATCCGACACGCCGCGCTGTTCATGGCGGGCTTCTCGAGTGGCGGGGTTCCGCGGGTCGTGTTGAACCTGGCGGAGGGCCTGCGCGAGGTGGTCGAACGGGTCGACCTCGTGACCGTGCGGGGTCACGGTCCCTTGGCCGACGCCGTGCCGCGCGGTGTGCGCCACACCGTGCTCCGGGTCCCGGGCGACCGGCCCCCGCGACTGCGGGGCAAACGCGAAGTGCTGTGGAGCGCGGGCCGCTTCGGACGCTACCTGCGCCGCGAGCGACCCGACGTCGTGCTCTCGGCGGGCAACTACGTCAACTGCAGCGCCGTGGCCGGGCGTCGGCTGGCGCGTCGCCGGGTCCCGATCGTGGTGTCCCACCACGCCCAGCTCGCGATCGAGGCCGCGCACAAGCCCTTCGTACGTTGGGGCGTGCGTCACCTCTACCCCCGCGCCGACCGGGTGGTCGCGGTGTCGCGGGGGGTCGCCGACGATCTCCAGCACAGCGGCGGCCTCGACGCCGCGCGGGTGACGACGATCTACAACCCGGTGGTCCGCAGCGATTTCGCCCCGCGGATGCGCGCACCGGTCGACCACCCCTGGCTCGTGGAGAAACGCTGGCCGGTGATCCTCGGGATGGGGCGTCTCCACCCGCAGAAGGATTTTCCCACCTTGCTGCGGGCCTTCGCCCGCGTCCGGGAGGAGCGACCGGCGCGGCTCCTGCTCCTCGGGGACGCCAAGGCCAGCGACGCTCGCGCGGGACTCCTCGCCCTGGCGCGCCGTCTGGGCATCTCGGGGGACGTGTCGATGCCGGGCTTCGTCGCGGACCCCCTGCCCTACTTCGCCCGTTGCGACCTCTTCGCGCTGTCGTCGGCCTGGGAGGGCTTCGGCAACGTGCTGGTCGAGGCGATGGCTTGTGGCTGTCCCGTGGTCAGCACCGACTGCCCGAGCGGCCCCGCGGAGATCCTGGGAGAGGGGCGCTACGGGCCCCTGGTGCCGGTGGGCGACGACGTGGCCCTGGCCACGGCGATGGTCGAGCGACTGGCCGACGACCCGGAGCGCGATGCCCTGGCGCGACGCGCCGAGGAATTCAGCGTCGCGCGCGCCGCCCGCCACTATCTCGACCTCTTCGAATCGGTGGTGACGCGTGGCGCCGCCGCCGGAGGAGCCGCCGGTGGCTGAGCCCGCGGTGAGCGTCCTCGTGGCCACCGCCGGAGACACTCC
>JANQRO010000332.1 GCA_028284525.1 Myxococcota bacterium
TGCATGTCTCGTCCTTTCTCAGCATGTGCAGCTTGGGCTACCCGGCCCGCAGCCCGCGCCGGGTTGGATGCGGGAAAAATTCCCACTATCCAACAATACGTGGGAATTTTTCCCTCTTCAACAACTTTCTTCTCCATTCCGCATTCGGATGCGCAACGGGTGCCCGTTGCGCGGCAGCGCGACCGTGTTTTCGGCGCAACGACACTGTGCGAACGCGTTCGCCATCCACTGGAGTTGAGGGGCTACCGCTACATCCACGATGGACGAGACGGCGATCGCCCGGTCCGGGATGCGGAGTGCCGAGCACTGGCTCGCGGGCCCCGCCCACAACGTGGCCAACCTCCTGAGCGAGGGCCCCGGGGTCGCCCCCGCGCTTCGCGGGACGACCCTCGACCTCTTCGCCTGAGGCGTATCGCCCCGCGGCGGGCCGCCCCCTGCCCGAGCGGGCGCGGTACGATGCCGCCCCCGTCGAGTGGGGGGAGTCGAGTCACCGTGCACGAGGACCGCGACCAGGACCGCGCCGGCCCGCACCAGCTGGGCGTCAGCGCGCTGCTCTTCGGCATCGCCGGGATCGCCCTGGTGCTCGCTCCCCGGGCCACCTCCTCCGTCGTGGGCTCCACGGTCGCGGGCGACGCGACGCTCCTCGCGCGCGCCCTGGGCGCGGCACTCCTCGGGATGGGCGTCGCGGCGGGTGCGGCGCGCCGCGCGTCCCGCGACGGCCGCCGCGCCGTGCACCAGGGCCTGGCCGCCTTCAGTCTCGTCGCCTCGATCCTGCTCTTGATGGCGCTCCTCGCCGCCGCCGTGAGCCTGTGGGGGTGGGTGCTCCTCGCCGTGCTGATTCCCCTCTTCGCCGTGCACGCCGGCTCGGGGCTGGGGTCACCGCCGAGACCGCGGGGGTAGGGCGACGTCGCCGCGGCCGCGCGCCACCGGTCGGCGCTACAGTTCCCCCTTCGCAGCGCGGAGGTCTTGGATGTACGAGAACGCTTCCGTCCCGGTCCGCGAGGACATCGAGTCGATCCACAGCGCGATCTGGTCCGCCCTCGGTCGGCCCGGCACCTGGTGGACGGCCGCCCAACGCATCGGCATCGCGCGCGAGGCGCGTCGCGCCCGCGCCGAACGCGGGCTCGCGCCCGTTCCGAGCGAGCCCGTCGAGCCGACCCTTCCGGCAATCGCCGTCGACGTCGCGCGTCGCATCGGCGGCGATCCCGCCTCCCTCGACGAGGTGTGGTTCGGCGACGTGCGCGACCGTCTCTCCGACGCCGAGTACGTCGAGCTCGCGGCGATCGTCGTGCAGACCGTGAGCGTCGACGTCTTCTGCCGCGGTCTGGGTCTTCCGCTCCACGCGTACCCGGAGCCCGCAGCCGGGGAGCCGAGCTACGAACGCCCGGTCGAGGCGGTCGAGGAGGAGGCCTGGGTTCCCACGGTGCCCGCCGGCGAAGCCGGGGGCGAGGTCGGGGCGGCGCTCTACCGCGGCGAGCCGATGCCCAACGTGATCCGCGCGCTCAGCCTGGTCCCCGCCGACGCCGAGCTGGCCATCCGCCAGTGCGAGGCGCAGTACCTCGAAATCCCGCAGGTGACCGATCCCGGCTTCGATCCGGGTCGCGGGCTCAGCCGACCGCAGATCGAGCTGATCGCCGGACGCGTCTCGGCGATCAACCAGTGCTTCTACTGAACCAGCTCCCACGCATGGCTGCTCCGTGAGAGCGGCGAAAAGAATGGTCTCGAGGTCGACCTGCGCGCCACCACCGTCGACGGGGTCGCGAGCGGCGTTCCCGACGGTGAGGTGCTGGTCGAGTTCAGCAACGCGGTGATGGCCGACGACGAAGCGCGTTTGGAGCGGGCGCGGCAAGGCGTCCGCGAGGCGTTGGGCGAGGCCGCGAGCGTGGAGGTGGCGGCGGTCGCTGCAAACTTCAATCAGATGGACCGCATCGCCGATTCCACCGGGATCCCGAGTGATCCCGCGGTCCGCGAGGTCTTCACCGCCGTGGGTCGCGAGATCGGGACGGTGGAGTACGCCTCGGCCAAGAACACCCTTCGTCTTCTCTAGCGGTGGAGACGGAGCGGATCGACCCGGCGCGCTGCGGGCTCTGTGGCGGTCCCAACGGCTGCGCGCTCGCGCGGCCGCCGGAGGAACGGCCCGCGCGGTGCTGGTGCCTCGACCGGCGTTTTCCGCCGGCACTCCTCGCGCGCGCACCGGAGGATCGCTGTATCTGCGCGTCCTGTCTGGACGCGGCCGAGCCTGCTCCGAGCGAATCCTGAGCCCGGGTCGCCCGCCCCGGCGCGACTGCGATCGGTGTATCGTTCGGGCCGGGGTGAGCACGGGAGGCGACCATGGCGATGATCAACGGCGGTCAGGTGGCGGGACGGCAGCTCGCGCGAGCGGGGATCGACACGGTCTTCGGGGTGGTCGCGGGCCCGATGATCGAGGTCTTCGCCGGGGCGCAGGAGCAGGGGCTCCAGGTCGTCGGCTGTCGTCACGAGCTGAACGGCGGATTCATGGCCTCGGCATGGGGCTACCAGAAGCAGAAGCCCGGCGTGTTGATCGTCGGCTCCGGTCCGGCGGCCACCAACTGTGTGACACCGCTCTATGTCGCGACCCAGAGCGCCATGCCGCTGGTGGTGCTCGGCGGCTCGGCGTTCTCCCAGACCCTGGGGCTCGGCGCCTTCCAGGAGGCGGACCAGGTCGGGCTCACCCAGGCCGCGTGCAAGTGGACCGGGCGGGTCGACTCGACCAAGCGCATCGGCGAGTGGATCTACCTCGCGCTCTCGAAGGCGGTGGAGGGCCGGCCGGGCGGGGTGTACCTCGACTTCCCGGGGGACCTCGTCGCGGCCGAGATCGACGAGGCCGAGCTGCGGCTACGCGACGCCCCCGCGATCACCCGTCCCCACCCGGATCCGGCTGCGGTCGACCGGATCGCCGAGGCGCTGGCCGGCGCGGAGCGCCCGCTGGTGATCGTCGGCAAGGGCGCCGCGTGGGCCGATGCCGGCCCGGCGATCCAGCGCATCGTCGACCGCGGCGTCCCCTATCTCTGCTCGCCGATGGCGCGGGGGACCCTGCCCGACGACCACCAACACTTCGTCGGCGGCGCGCGTTCGGCCGCGCTCTCCGCGGCCGACGTCGTCGTCATGCTGGGGGGTCGCTTCAACTGGATCTTCGGTCTCGGGCGCCGGTTCGCGCCCGACGCGACGCTGATCCAGGTCGACGTCGAAGCCGAGGAGATGGCGTCGGGAGCGCCGCTCGGGCTGGGCGTCGTCGCCGACGCCCAGGTCACCGCCGCCCAGGTCGCCGACGCCCTCGAGGGCCGGTCGCTGCGCACCGACCCCGCCCAGTGGCTCGACGCGCTCCGGGACAAGACGCGGCTCAACGAGGAGAAGGTACAGGCGGCGCTGCGCGACGACTCGATCCCGATCAACCCCTACCGTCTGGTCTCCGAGGTGCGCGATCTGGCTCCGCGGGACGCCACCATCGTCGCCGAAGGCGAGACGATCATGGGGGTGTGCCGCGCGGTGCTCCCGAGCTACACCAATCGGGGTCGGCTCAACGCCGGCACCACCGGGTGTATGGGCGTGGGCGCCCCCTACGCGGTGGGCGCCGCACTCGCCCACCCGGACCGCCCGTCGATCGCGGTGCTCGGCGACTACGCCTTTGGGGCGGCGACGATGGTGGTCGAGACGGCGGCGCGGGTCGGAGCCAAGCCGATCTTCGTGGTGGCGAACAACGAGGGCATCGCGGGCCACGGCATCCAGGACCGCATGCTCCCGGCCGACGCCCCGCCGATCGCAGCGTTGCTCCCCGCGCGCTACGAGAAGGTCGCCGAGATGGTCGACGGGCACGCCGAGTACGTCGAGGAGCCCGGCGCGATCCGGCCCGCTCTCGAGCGCGCCCTCGCGGCGGACCGCGTGTCGGTGGTGCACGTGCGAATCGACCCGAAGGCGGGCCGCATCGGCGGCGCCAACTACCTCCAGTAGATGGAGGCGATACCGGTGGCCCCGCTCCTGGAGGCGGCGGCCCTGATCGCCACGCTGACCTTTTTTGGCGCGGCGCTCTACGTGAACGCCGTCCAGCACCCGGCCTCCCTCGAGGCGGGGGCCGCGTGGATCGGGCGTTTCTTCGAGCCGATGTACCGCCGCGCCGCGGCCATGCAGGTCGGTCTCGCGATCGTGGGGAGCGCTTCCGCGGCGCGCGCCTGGATGCTGGGGTCGGGTGCGGAGTGGGGGGTCGGCGCGCTCCTCCTGGTGACGGTGATTCCATTCACCTTCGTCGTCATCATGCCGGTGAACCGGGCGCTCCTCGATCCCGAGCGCGACCCCGAGGCCCCGGACACGGAGCCGCTGTTGCGGCGTTGGGCGGCGCTCCACGCGGTGCGTACCGGGCTCAGCGGAGCCGCCGCGTTGGTCATGCTCTGGGGACGCTGAGGCGGCGGTGTCCGACGCGAAGGACGCGGCACTCGGCGCATTCGAAGAGATCCGCAGCCGCTGCGCACCGCTCCGCTGTCGACTCGATCGCGACCCCGCTCCGATCGAACTGGCGATGACCCTGCCCGCCCAGGCGGGCCTGCTCTTCGACGTCGAGTTGACGTTGCAGAACGAGGACGAGCTCCACCTGGTGGCGAGCGCCCTCTGGGTGGGGTGGTTCCCGTGCACCGAGACCGCGGTTCGCGACGCCTTTGTCGACGCGGTGTGTGGACTCGTCGCGGGTCGCTACCGCATCGTCGAGCACCATCGCGGGAGCCGCGCCGTGAAGGCGGAGCTCCAGCGACCCGCCGAGGGCGAGGGTGTCCGCGGCTGGGAGACCATCCACTCCAACAGCTGGATGTGGCTGCCCTGGCCCCGCAGGCGCCGGCTCGTCGTGCAGAACGCCCCCTTCCACCGTGACGACGCACGTCGCTAAAACCCCGACCGCGGGCTCCGCGCAGAGCGCCCGCAAGTTCCGCGCACCCCGTGTCCTCGACGGAGAGGCGCGACCCGTCCGCTCCAGTTCCCGCCCGGGCCGGCCGATTCCTTGGGGAGAAGCGGAGGATCCGAATGGGCGAGAAGGCGATCTTGCGACGGGATTTCGTAGCGGGGGCGGCCGCGGCGGCGGCGTTGGCGGCTGCTCCGCCGGCCCGCGCCGGCGCCGAGCACTCGGCGCACGGGAGACACCCCGCCGTCGGGGACGCCGAGCTCGCCGCGGCGGCGGGCGATTGCGTCGAGGTGGGCAACGCGTGCAAGGCCCACTGTCTCGCCGAGTTCGCCGCCGGGCGCAACGGGTTGGCGGTGTGCGCGGTGCGGGTCGACGAGGTGATCGCCGCGTGCGGTGCGCTGGTGAGTCTGGCCGCGCGGGGCTCCGAACACCTGCCGGCCTTTGCCGCGGCCACGGCCGAGGTGTGCCGCAGCTGCGAGGCGGAATGTCGCCGTCACGCCGAGATGCACGAGACCTGTCGCCGCTGCGCGGAGGCGTGCGCCGCGTGTCTCGAGCACTGCGAGCGAGCAGCGCGCACCTAGCGCCACAACGGGGTCGCATCCCCGCTTCGTCCGTCCACACGCGCGGATCCAGAGTCGACGCCCCGTCCAGCGTCCCGGATCCGGGACCCGCTAGGACTCGATCGGCCCAGTGGAACCGGGAACGCTCACGATCGCCGCGACGTCGTCGACGAGGCGGCGGATCTCGTCGCTCTCCGCGAGGTACTCGATGGCGAAGCCGCTGTCGTTGCGGTGCACCACGGTGCCCTGCAGCTGGAAGGGGCTCACCGGCTGGATGAAGACGTAGAGGGTGACTTTGGCGCCGACCTCGGGGCGAAAGCTCGCGTCTTCGAGCCGCGCACCGGCGTAGGAGATGTCGCAGAGCACCCCGGCGCCTTCCTCGCGCCCGGAGGAGCAGAGGGTGTCGAAACGGGTGCGAAAGCGGGGGTGTCGTCGCGTGGCCATGGGGCGTCTCCGGGCCGATCACGGGGCGACCCTGGCCGGGCTATCGGAACCCGCTCCCGCCGACTTGAGGGTCTGGCCCCGGGGTGGGCTCGGCGATGTTCCCCGGCCCGGTCGCCCTCGATCGCACCCCCGGCGCGGCGACCCGGTCTCGCGGGTCCTCCGGGCAACCCCTAGCTTTCTGCGATGCTGCGGCGCCACCCGACCCTGCGAACCCGGAGGCTGTTGCTGCGCTCCTTCGTGGCCGACGACGCCTCCGCCCTCCACGAGCTGGCCGGCGCTCGGGAGATCGCCGACACCACGATCTCGATTCCCCATCCCTATTCCCTCGTCACCGCGCGCTCGTGGATCGCGGCTCAGGCGCACGCCTTCGGGGGTGGCCTCGAGGTGCACTTCGCGGTGGTCGAGGCGGCGGGTGGCGCGCTCATCGGTTCGGCGGGGTTGCGCGACATCGACCGCGAGCACCGTCAGGCCGAGCTCGGCTTCTGGATCGGGGTGCCCTGGTGGGGACAGGGCTTCGCCACCGAGGCGGCCTTCGCCGTGCTGGCCCACGGCTTCGGTGACCTCGGGTTGAACCGGATCTACGCCCACCACATGGTGCGCAATCCCCAGTCGGGGAACGTGCTCCGCAAGATCGGCATGAAGCAGGAGGGGGTGCTGCGACAGCGCGCCCGCAAGTGGGGCGTGTACGAGGATGTCGTCTGTCTCGCCGCCCTCGCCGAGGACGGCACCGCCGTCTGAGTGGAGCCGGCGCGATGCGCATCCGGGTGGACGGCGAACTGACCTTGCGATCGGTGGAGAGCGCCGACGCCGAGACCCTGTTCCTGGTGGTCGACGGTCACCGCGCCCACCTCGGCGCCTGGCTTCCCTGGGTCGAGCACACCGTCTCGGTAGCGGACACCCGCGCCTTCATCGCGCTGTCGCGGGAGAACGAGGCAGACGGGACGGGGCTGGCGGCGCTGATCGAGGTCGGCGGAGAGCTCTGCGGGTGCATCGGTCTCGACGCGATCGACCGCTTCCATCGGGCGACGGAGCTCGGCTACTGGCTGCGCGAGGACTGTCAGGGTCGCGGGCTCGCCACGCGCTCGGCCGCGGCGCTGATCGGTTACGCGTTCTCGCAACTCGGCCTCAACCGAATCGGCCTGCGGGCCGCACCCGGCAACCACCGCAGCCGTGCCCTCGCCCGGCGCCTCGGCTTTCGCGAGGAGGGGGTGCTGCGAGAGGCCCAGCGTCGGCACGGCCGCTACACCGATCTCGTCCTCTACTCTCTGCTGCGCCGCGAGTACGAAACGCGGGCCCCGTAGCGCCGGGCACAGCTCCTGCGCGATCTTCTCTCAAGCGCCCTCCACTCCGTCCCGATTGTGGGAAGGTGAGCTTCTTCCATGTCGCAATCGTCGCGGTCGTCGTCGTGGTGGCGGTGGGGATCCTCCGGACCCTGCGTCAGATCCGCGGGCTGGTCGACGATCCGGAGCGTCTGGCCGAACGGATCCGAACGGCGATGGACGCAACGGGCGTGGACGCGGACGGCGCGCAGATCGAGGTCAAGGTCGACGGCATCCCGCGAGCGCCGCTGGCCCAGCCCCTGCTGCCCCGGCGACCCGCGTCCGGGGACGGCGTCGCGTCGTCGCGAGGCACGTGGCTCCTCGCCCTCGCCGTCGCAGGAGCCATCGCATGGGCCGCCCTCGGAGTGATCTAGCGGACGCGCTGGCTTCCGATCCGACCCGGCTGGAGCGGAGCTCGGTCCCGCACCCGCGAGAAGACCGTCCGGGGGAGCTGTGGCGCGAACTCGGTGGTGGACACGCTGTCGGCGCGCTGCCGCGCAGTGCACTGCGGGTGTTGAGCTGCAACCTCCTCTCCGACCGGGCCCGACCCGCCGCGCTCGGCGCGCTCTTTGCCGACGCCCGGATCGACGTTCTCTGTTTCCAGGAGCTGGGCGATGGCCTCGCCGAGCGTCTGCGCCGGGACTTCCCCCACGGGCTGCTCCGTCCGCGCCCCGACCGACGCGGCCTGGGAATCGTCAGTCGGCGCCCACTCGACGTCCGCGTGCTCGAGCTCAGCGGCCGCGACGGCCTGGTCGCGACGCTCGCCCCCGGCGATTGGCCGGAGCTCGACCGGCCCGTCGAGATCCTAAACGTCCACATCCTCGCGCCTCACACCTGGCCCTACTGGCCCCGCCGGGACCGCCGGACGGAACAGATGCGGGATCTCCTGGCGTACCTCGATGCGAATCCGGTCCCGGCACGGGCGGTGGTGGGTGACTTCAACGCGACCCCGTG
>JANQRO010000340.1 GCA_028284525.1 Myxococcota bacterium
CCGGCCGCCGCGCGCTCGTCACGGGGGCGGCGAGCGGGATGGGGCGCGCCACCGCCTTTCTCTTCGCCGACGAGGGCGCGGCGCTCGCCGTGGCCGATCGCGACGCCGCGGGGCTCGAAGCCACCGCCGCGGCGATCCGAGACGCCGGTGGCAGGGTCCACCTCTTTCGCGTCGACCTGGCGGAGGACGCCGCGCCGGCGCGTCTCGTGTCCGACAGCTGCGCGGCCCTCGGCGGTCTCGACATCCTCGTCAACAACGCCGGGATCGCGCCCCCGGCGACGCTCGACGCCGACGACTACGACGAGGCGTGGAACGCGACCCTCCAGGTCAACCTCAAGGCGCTGGCGTTGTTGGTGCGCGCGGCGCTCCCCCATCTCGAGGCGAGCGACGCCGCCCGGGTGGTGAACATCGCGTCGACCGAGGGGCTCGGGGCGACCCCCGGGATCAGCCCCTACACGGCGGCCAAACACGGGGTGATCGGATTGACCCGCAGTCTCGCCGTGGAGCTCGGCCGCCGGGGCATCAACGTCAACTGTGTGTGCCCGGGGCCCATCCACACGGGGCTCACCCGCGAGATCCCGGACGCCCACAAGGAGAAGTTCGCGCGGCGTCGGGTGCCACTGCGACGCTACGGCGACCCGGAGGAGGTGGCCCACGGCACCTTGAGCCTCGTGCTGCCGGCCGCCTCCTACATCAACGGCGCCGTCCTCGTGGTCGACGGTGGGATGGTCGCCCAGAACGTGTAGACGCGTGCAGACACCGCGACGCGGGGCGTCTTCCACCGCTCGGGGCCGCGCCGCGACGCCGGGTCGCGGAGCCGCCCGCGAGGGCTACCAGGTCTTGCGCGCCGGATCGCCGCGATACAGGGTGCGGATGAAGGCGATCAGCTGCCACGCCTCGTCCTGCCCGATGATGTCCCGGTAGGGGGGCATCGCGGCGCGCCCGTCCAGGATCTGGGCGAGAAGCGACGGGTCGCTGCCGTCTCCGGTCTTCCAGGCCTCGTCGGTCAGGTTGGGGCCCATACCACCACCCCCCGCGGCGCCGTGACAGGCCGAGCAGTTGAGCTTCTTGAAGAGCGCCGCGCCCCGCTCGATGGCGGCGGCGTCGCCCGTGTAGGGGTTGCTCGGAACCTCCGGGTCGGCGGGGTCGGAGACCTCCTCCCCTTCGGCGGCCGCGAGGCGCCACCCCGTGTCGTCACCCCCCGGCTGCCAGACGCTCGGCTCGAGCGCGGCGCAGCGGGGCACGCCGAAGGCGTCGAGGATCGCGTCGACCTCCGTGGCGCGCTCGCGCAGCACGCGATCGAGGGCGTCGCGCAACGCGTCGTCGTCGCGGCGCACGCCCATGGCGATCGGGTAGGCGAAGACGTGACCCGCCACCTCCGGGATCGGCTCCACCCGCAGCGCTACCGGCTGGCCCTGGGCGAAGTAGCCGGCGATCGGACCCCAGAGGATCGCGGCGTCGATCTCGCCGCGGGCGACGGCGTCGACGGGGGCCCGCAGCGGGCTCGCGGAGCCGTAGTCGCCGTAGACGCTGTAGCCCACGACCCGCTCGACGACGCCGCGCTCGGCGAGGGCGTGGGCGGGCGGACTGTTGGTGTAGTCGTCGCCGATCAGATGGACGCCGATGCGGCGCTGGGTGAGCCCCGGGTCGTCGAGGGAGCCAAAGGGCTCGGGCTCGTCCGCGCGGAACACCCACGCGTAGCAAGAGCGGTAGTACGGAGCCGTGGTGAGCACCGGGTCGAAGGCGGCGGGCACGCCCACGACGACGTCGCAACGGCCGGCGTGCAGGGTGTTGCGCAGAAAGCCGCGCCGCTGGGGCCACCAGGTCGTCTCGACCCGGCGACCCAGCGCCTCGGCCACCAGCGTGGCGAGCTCGTTCTCGAAGCCCTGCCCCGCCTCGTTCGAGTACGGGAGGTGGTTGCCATCCGCACAGACACGGAGGGTCGCCTCGCCCGCGGCGGTCAGCGCGGGCGCGACGAGACACAGGGCCAGCGCCAGCGCGCCGGCGCGGGCGCAAGGGCCGGCGCGAAGAGCCATGGCGTCGTCAGTCACCCGCCGCCAGGAGCGCATCGTCCAGCGCGAACACGTAGAGGGTGCCGCCCTTCTGTGTGTCCTGACCGAGCCCGCCGAAGGCGCCCACCGCGCCCAAGGCGGCGGTGGGGTCGTCCACCGAGAGGTCGCCGGCCACCACGAGCCCCGACCAGCCCCCGATGCCCGACATGATCGCGATGTACTGCTTGCCGTCGGGGCCGCGGTAGGTCATCGGCGCGCCGATGATTCCGGAGCCGGTCTTGGACTTCCAGAGCTCGTCGCCGCTCTTGGCGTCGATCGCCTTGACCCACCCGTCCATCGTGCCGTAGAACACCACGTCGCCGGCGGTGACGAGCGCGCCACCCCAGGCCGACCACTTCTCCTTGATGCCCCACTTCTTGGTGCCGGTCGCCGGATCCCAGGCGATGAACTCGCCCCGGTGTCCACCGGGCCCGGGGAACATCTTGACCGTGGCGCCCACGTAGGGGACGCCGGCGATGTAGCTCACCTCGGTGCCTTCGTAGTCCATGCACAGGTGGTTCGTGGGGACGTAGAAGAGCTTGGTGCGCGGCGAGTAGGCGGAGGGCTGCTGGTCCTTGGCGCCCATCGCCCCCGGGCAGATGCCCTTGGTGTTCACGCCCTGCTTGGTGCGGTAGGCCGCGGCCTCCACGGGCATCCCGGTCTCGAGACTCACCGATTCGGCCCAGTTCACGTGGGCGAACTTGTCCGCCCGCAGGACCTCGCCGGTGGCCCGGTCGACCGCGTAGGCGAAGCCGTTGCGGTCGAAATGGACCAACACCTTCCGGGTGACGCCGTCGACCGGCAGGTCGATCAGCACGTTCTCGTTGATGCCGTCGTAGTCCCACGCGTCGTGGGGGGTCATCTGGTAGGCCCAACGCGCCATTCCCGTGTCGGGATCGCGGGCGAAGAGCGTCATCGACCACTTGTTCTGCCCGGGGCGCTGGTCGGGGTTCCAGGCGCCGGGGTTGCCGGTGCCGTGATAGAAGAGGTTGAGCTCGGGGTCGTAGCTGTACCAGCCCCAGGTGGTCCCGCCCCCGCGTTTCCACTCGTCGCCCTTCCAGGTGTTGACGCCCAGGTCCTTGCCCTGGTGCGAGGGATAGGGCGAGCTGAACTCGGGGCCGATCCCCACCTCGGCGTCGGGCCCGGTGCTGTACTTGCGCCACAGCTGCGCGCCCGTCTTGGCGTCGTTCGCGGTGACGAAGCCGCGCACACCGAACTCGCCGCCGCTGATCCCCGTGATCACCTTGTCGCGCACCACCAGCGGCACCATCGTGATCGTCTGGCCCTGCTTGTGGTCGCCTTGCCGCACCTTCCAGAGCTCTTTGCCGGTCTCGGCGTCGAGGGCCACCGTATGGGCGTCGAGCTGGTTGAAGAAGAGCCGGCCGTCGGCGTAGGCGATGCCGCGGTTCACCACATCACAGCACGCGATCGGGATCACCGATTCGTCCTGCACCGGCGTGTAGCGCCACTTCACCGGCGGGCCGGGTTGGCTCAGGTCGAGGGCGATCACGTTGTTCGGAAACGGCGTGACGAGAACCATCGTGTGCCCGATCACCAGGGGCGCGCCTTCGTGACCCCGCAGCACACCGGTCGAGAAGGTCCACGCCGGTCGCAACTTCGCGACGTTGCTGGCCTGGATCTCGTCCAGACCGCTGTACCGCGTCATCGCGTAGTCCTTCCCCGGCAGCACCCACTGATTGTCGTCCTGCTGGAGTGTCTGGAGCTCGTCGGGGGCGGCCGGCACGGCGGCCAGCAGCAGGCCGAGGCTCAGGGTGACGAGGCCCGCGCGGGCGAGTTCGGAGAGCATGAGAGGTCCTCCTGGTATCGGCCACCAACGCTACGCGGGGTCTCCCGGGCCTGTCAATTTCCGAAGCGGCGACGGGAAGGAAGCCCCTACCCTTGCACCACCGAGAGAGCGAGCGAGGGAGGTTCGACCATGCATCGAGGCCCCAGCCGGAGCGCGGAGCGCGCGAGGAGCGGGAGCGCGGAGCGCGCGAGGAGCGAGAGCGCGGAGCGCGCGGGGCGCGCCGCCGAGACGAGATGGACGCGGCACGCCGCGATCGGCCTCGCCGGAGCCCTGGCGCGGCACGCCGCGATCGGCCTCGCCGGAGCCCTGGCGCGGTACGCCGCGATCGGCCTCGCCGGAGCCCTGATCGCGGCCGGCGCAGCGGCAATCGGCCTCGCCGGGGTCGCGGCGGCCGAGGAACCGCCGTGGACCTGGGATCGGGCGAAGCTGCGCAGCACGGTCGAAGCCGTGCGGGCGGGTCGCGACCTGCTGCCGGCGAGCTGGCCCGGCGGTGCCAAGGTGGCGGTCACGATCTCCTTCGACGTCGACACCGAGCCGCTCTGGATGTCGTCGATGGGTCTCACCAGCCCCTCGGTGCTCTCGCGGGGCGAGTACGGCGCGCGCCGGGGGATGCCCCGGGTGCTCGCGCTGCTCGACGAGCTCGACATCCCGGCCTCCTTCTTCGTGCCCGCCGCCACCTTCCAGCTCCACCCGGAGCTGGCGACCGAGCTGAAGAAGCGCCCCCAGCACGAGGTGGCCTTCCATTCCTACGTCCACGAGAACCCACTCACCCTCACCCGCGCGCAGGAACGGGAGGTCTACGAGCGGGCCCTCGGGGTGTTCGACGAGCTCTTCGGCAAGCGCCCGGTGGGCTTCCGCTCCGCCGTGTGGGACCTCTCCGACGCCACGATCGACCTCGTCCGCGAGTTCGGCTTCCTCTACGACAGCAGCATGATGGCCGACGACCACCCCTACGAGCTGCGTGTCGCCGGGGAGGACACGGGGCTCCTCGAGCTGCCGGTCGAGTGGATCCTCGACGACTTCCCCTACTTCGGGTTCCTCTTCAACACCCCGATGGCCGGGCTGCGGCCGGCCCACGACGTGTTGCCGATCTGGAAGGGCGAATTCGACGTCGCCTACGAAGAAGGCGGGCTCTACGTGCTGGTGATGCATCCCCAGGTGATTGGTAAACGTCATCGCATGACGATGCTGCGCGAGCTCCTCGAGTACATCCGGAGCAAGCCCGGGGTCTGGATCGCGACCCACGAAGCGGTCGCCCGCCACATCCTCGACGCGGCGGGCGACCCGACGCCCTAGTACTCCCAGGACGCGACCCGCGTGCGGAGCTGGCGCGCGCCATCGCGCAGCCACACGTGGTGACGCTCGATCAGCGCCGCGGCCACGATCACGACGACACCGAGGAGGGCGAGCGCGCCCCAGCCCCCCCAGGAGTAGTGCGCCGCGGCGCGCAGGACCTGGGTTCCGAGGGAGAGCGCCGCGACCGCGGCGCCGGCGGCGAGCTCGACCCGACCCGCGCGCAAAAAGCCGTCGGCGAGGGCGATGATCCCGACGATCAATGCGACCAGCGTCGAGGCCTCACCGGCGAAGAGCGCGAGGTCGAGGGCGACCGTACCGAGGGCCACCCACACGGCCGGGGCGCCGTAGGCGCGTCGCCGCTCGGGCACGAGGGCGGCCATGGCGCCGAGCCCGGCCGCACACGGGAGCCCCAGGGCGAGGAGCATCGCGGATTCGCGGAACTCGAAGACCGCGTCGAGGCCGAAGGCCAGGCTCAGGAAGGTCGCGACCCCTGCGGCGAGCGCAGTGCCCTCCGCCAGACGTCGCCACGCCAGGGGCACCCGGCGTTCGGCAGCGACGGCGGCACCGCCGAACGCGGTCACGGCCGCGAGCACCGCAGCGAGGAACCAGCTCCACTCGTAGTGGAGAAGCCCGCGCAAGGCGACCAGCGCCGGGGGCGCCGCGAGCACCAGACGCAACAGACCGCCTTCCAGGGTCCGCAGCCCGGGAGCGTGACGCAGCGCGCGCATCTCGAAGCGCACGAGGCCCGCGCACATCGCCGCGACGAGCAGCGCCGACCAGTGCGGATCGCGCACCGGAATCCACATCAGGGCCCCGGCCGCGAAGAGCACACCGGTGGCGGCCAGCGCCCGCGACCGAGCCAGGGCGGTGAAGGCGAGCTGGACGATCGGCGCGAGCACGACGCACGCGAGGCCGGTCACCGCGAGCGCCGCGGCCGGGCTCGGCGCCTGCCAGACGGCGTAGCTGGCGGTCGGGAGGCCGCTTCCCGGCGTCGCCCACTGGGAATAGAGCAACCCGCCGACGATGGCGAAGTGAGCGGGGACCGTCGCCGCGGCAAGGGCCAGGAAGGTGCGGGCGCTGCGGCTCTCGCGGATGCCGACGCCCACGAGCAGCCCCGCCGCCGCGAGGAGCCCGGTCAGCCCGAGCAGGCCGAGGTAGCGGGGGATGTCGCCGGCGCCGGCCCACTGTTGGACGAGGAAGGTTCCGGCGGCCGCCAGGAGGACGGCTGCGCCCACGCCCCGCAACAGACGCGCGAGGTGTCGGATCCGCTGCTCCGGCGCCAC
>JANQRO010000359.1 GCA_028284525.1 Myxococcota bacterium
GGAGTGGCCCGCCAGTGTACCCTGACGCCTCCCGCGCCGACCCGGCGCCCACCCCCTGGAGGACCCCATGGTCGACTTTGGCGTCATCGGCTTTCCCACCGATCAGAGCATCTCCCCCCTCGAGCTCGGCCCCGAGCTCGAGGCCCGCGGCTTCGAATCCGTCTTCTACGCGGAGCACACCCACATCCCCACCAGCCGACGCACGCCCTTCATCGTGGGCGGCGACCTCCCCGAGATGTACTGGCGCACCCACGACCAGTTCGTCGCCCTGGGCCAGATCGCCGCGGTGACCCAGACCCTCAAGCTCGGCACCGGCATCACGCTGATCACCGAGCACGACCCGATCAACCTGGCCAAGCGCGTAGCCTCCCTCGACGCGCTCTCCGGGGGCCGTGTGCTCTTCGGGATCGGCGCCGGCTGGAACGCCGAGGAGATGGAAGACCACGGCGTCGAGTTCGTCGACCGCTGGAAGGTGACCCGCGAGCGCGTGTTGGCGATGAGGGAGATCTGGACGAAGGACGAGCCCGAGTACCACGGCGACTTCGTCGACTTCCCGCCGATGTGGTCGTGGCCCAAGCCGGCGCAGGCCGGGGGACCGCCGGTCTTGATGGGCGCGTGGTCGAAGTGGGTGCCCAAGCGCATCGCCGAGTTCTGCGACGGCTGGATGCCGATCGACGGGATGGGTGACATCGAGAGCTCGCTGCGCGAGATCGCGTCCGCGATGAAGGACGCCGGCCGCCCCGAAGACAGCCTCGACGTGACGCTCCTCGCGTCGGCGAGCCCCGACCGCGGGCCCGACCTCGACCACCTCGGCGAGTGTGTCGAGCTCGGGGTGAACCGCATCCTGCTGCCGATCCCCAACGAGCCCCGGGACGGCACGCTCAAGGTGCTCGACAGCTACGCCCCGACCCTGGAGCGGCTGGGCTGAACGCCCCCTTGCCCCGAACGGGGACGTTTGCCGGGGGCGGGTCGATCGAGCACACTCGTTCGACTTCGCAGGAGGAGTGCCATGCCGATCGGGTTTCTGAGCTTTTGGAACAACTACCGCAACGAGATGAACGACACCGAGTTCTTCAAGCAGGAGCACGCGGTGAACCTGCTCGCCGAGCCCCTGGGCTTCGACACCTTCTTCTGCGTCGAGCACCACTTCAACGCCTACTCGATGTCGCCGGACAACTTCCAGTACCTGAGCTACCTGGCCGGTCTCACCGATCGCATCGGGCTCGCCACGATGGGCGCCATCCTGCCCTGGCACGACCCGATCCGCGTCGCCGAGAAGGCGATCCTCCTCGACCACATCTCCGACGGCCGCGCGGTGCTGGGGATGGCCCGCGGTCTCGCCAAACGCGAGTACCACGCCTTCCGCCAGGACCTCGAAGAGTCGCGGGAGCGCTTCGACGAGGCGGCGGACATGATCTGCGAGGCGGTCGAGAGCGGCGTGATGGAGGGGAACGGGAAGTACTACCCGCAGCCCCGCACCGAGATCCGCCCCGGCCCCCGGGGCAGCTTCGCCGGTCCCAACCGCAAGTACATGGTCGCCATGAGCCCGGACACCGTACCGGTGTGCGCCAGGGTGGGCGCGACCCAGGGCATGTTCGCCTACAAGCCCTGGCCCGACGTGCTCCCCGACATCGAGGAGCACCGGCGGCTCTACCGGCAGCACCACGGGGTCGACGCCCCGCCGGTGGCGACCGCCGACCTCACCTTCTGCGGGGTCGACGAGGAGCGCGCCCGCGAGCTCGTGGGCCGCTACTTCTGGAGCTTCGCCGAGCACTACGAGATCTTTGGCGACCACCTCGCGAACTCGAAAAGCTACGAGGCGTACAGCGGGATGGGCGCGGCGCAGCAGGAGTTTGGCGACGACGCCCTCACCGAGGCGTTCATCGAGTCGAACGTCTGGGGCACCCCGCAGCAGATCCTCGAGAAGTACGAGGAGCGCCGCCGCGTCATCGGCGACTTCCAGCCGATCGCGATCTTCAGCTACTCCGGCACGACCTACGAAGAGGCCAAGGACAGCGCCACCCTCTTCGCCCAGGAGGTGATGCCGGAACTGCGCAGCTGGCGGATGGGCGAGGACGACGCCGACTAGGCGACGCGGGTCCCCGGTGAGCGAAGCGAACGCCGGCGCCCATCGCACGGCGATCGGGTTCTCGAACCTCGGCCACACCTACACCCATCTCTTCACCATCCTCTACGCCACGGCGGTGCTGCACCTGCCCCAGGTGTTCGAGCGCCCCTACGGCGAGCTGCTCGGGCTCTCGAGCCTGGGGCTCCTGCTCTTCGGCCTGGGCGCCTTGCCCGCCGGCTGGCTCGGCGACCGCTGGAGCCAGGTGGGGATGATGGTGCTCCTCTTCCTCGGGATGGGCGCCGGCGCAGCCATCACCGGACTCGCCGAGACGACCGGCGGGGTCTTTCTCGGGCTCAGCGTGATCGGGCTCTTCGCCGCGATCTATCACCCGGTGGGGATCGCGTGGATCGTGGCCTCGGCGCGCCAACGCGGGATGGCCCTCGGTGTGAACGGGGTCTTTGGCAACCTCGGCGCCGCGGCGGCGCCGGTCTTCGTCGGCTGGATGGTCGACACGGTGAGCTGGCGCGCCGCGTTCCTGGTGCCCGCGGCATTGTCGGTGACGACGGGGCTGGCGCTCGTCGGGTGTTGGAAGCTCGGATGGATCCGCGATGCCCGGAGCGACCGGGTGCCCCCGCCGCCGGCCTCCCCCGACGCGGTGAAACGCGTCTTCCTGATCCTCACCCTCACCATGGCCTGTAGTGGCTTCGTCTACACGGGGCTCACCAACACGATGCCCAAGCTCTTCGAGATCGGGCTGGGGCCGGAGCTCGCCGGGAACTACACGCGGATCGGGCTCCTCGTGAGCGCCGTCACCGCGGCCTCGTCGGCCACGAGCCTCCTCGGTGGCTACCTGGCCGATCGCTTCTCGGCCCGCGCGATCTACCTGGTCTTCTGGACCTTGCAGGTGCCCCTGCTCGCGCTGCTCGCCACGGCGAACGGGCCGGCGGTGCCGCTCCTCGCGCTGCTCGCGTTGAGCTCTGGCATCTCCTTCACCGCCGCCGAGAACCTGCTGGTCGCCCACTACACGCCGTTCCGCTGGCGCGCCCTCGCGTACGGCGCCAAGTTCGTTCTCGCCCTGGGCGTGGGGGGCGTCACGGTACTCTTCGCCGGCCGGATCTTCGACGCCTTCGAGAGCATGATGCCGGTGTATCTCTCGTTCAGCGCCGCCGCGCTCCTCGCGAGTGCCGCGGCGCTCCTGCTCCCCCGCGCGGCGCCGATTCCCCACCCCTCCGACGAGGGATCGGGGTAGAGTGCGCGGCAGGAGGTTCCCCATGGCTCTCGAGCACACGATCTGCGTCGGCACCGTCGGAACCGGCGTCTGGTACAGCTCCGACAGCGGCGCCCACTGGCGGCAGGCCAGGATGGACGTGCCCTTCGAAGCCCAGCCCGGCGAGATCCAGGTGCGCGCCCTGGCCTCCGCGCCGTCGAACCCGTCGCTGCTCTTCGCGGGCTCGGAAGCCGGCGTCTACCGCAGCGAGGACGCCGGCGCCCACTGGGCGCACATCGATTCGCCGGTGGACGGCGCCCAGGTGTGGTCGATCGCCGTCCACCCCGAGAACCCCGACGTGATGCTCGTCGGCACCAAGCCGCCCGCGGTCTACCGCACCCGCGACGGCGGCAAGCACTGGGACGAGCTCCCGCTCCACGCGGCGCCCCAGTGTCTCGCCGGCCCGCCCAAGGTGACGAGCATCGTCTTCGACCCCCGCGACACCGAGACGATCTGGCTCTCGGTGGAGATCGACGGCGCGTACCGCAGCCGCGACGGCGGCGACAGCTGGGAGCAGCTCCCCGGGCGCGGCGACAACGAGATCAACGAGGACGTCCACTGTCTGGCGCTCTCGCTCGCCGACCAGGCCCGGGTCCTCACCGCGACCCCCGACGGCATCTGGACCAGCGAGGACGAAGGCCAGACCTGGTCGCTCCACGAGTTCCCACGCTTCTTCGAGAACCGCGGCATCTCCTACTGCCGCGGCGTCGGCACCAAGGCCGACGACCCCGACGTGATCTTCGTCGCCAACGGCAACATGGTCCCGGGCCGCACCGGAGCGATCCAACGCTCCGCCGACGGCGGCGCGACCTGGGCGCCGGCCGAGCTCTCCCACGAGCCCAACTCGACGATGTACTGGTTCGCCACCCACCCGGCGGACCCGGACTTCGTCGTGGCGAACAGCCTCTTCGGCTACGTCTACATCAGCCGCGACGCCGGTGTGAGCTGGGAGAAGACCGAGCGCGAGTTCGGCGAGGTGCGCGCGCTGGCCTGGGTGCCTACGCCGGCGGCGTAGCGTCCGGGAGGGTCTGCAGACAGTCGTCGTCGAGGGGCACCAGCGGCGTGTGGTCGCGGTGGTGTTTGTACTCGGGGCGCTCGCTCCGCGTCGCGGCGTTGGCCACCGGGTTCACGATCAGCGAGAAGATCCGGCGCTCCATC
>JANQRO010000360.1 GCA_028284525.1 Myxococcota bacterium
GACGGGGAGCGTGGAGCTTCCGGAGAACACCGAGATGGTGATGCCGGGAGACAACGTGGAGATGAAGGTGGAGCTGATCACGCCGATCGCGATGGACAAGGAGCTGCGCTTCGCGATCCGCGAAGGGGGCCGCACCGTTGGGGCCGGCGTCGTCGCCGACATCATCGAATAACGAACGCACGCGCCGGCGAAGCCGGTGCGCGGAGTGGGCCGAAGGCGAACGAAGTCCAGAAAGGCCGCGATCGCATCGGCAAGCGCGCGAAGGCGACCGCGGGGGTGAGAACACGGTTTCTGTGAAGGTGCGTAGCACAATTGGCTAGTGCACCGGACTCCAAATCCGGAGGTTGGGGGTTCGAGTCCCTCCGCACCTGCCACGGAGATTCGAGTGGAGTCGCGAGGGTCGAGGTTGTGCCGGAAGCGACTCGGGGGCGAGTGAAGTGAGCGACGAACACGGCGCGACCCGCTCGGGCGGCTTCATCGGGAACACCCGTCAGTTTCTGACGGATGTGCGTGCGGAGACGCGAAAGGTGACCTGGCCGCAGCGCAAGGAGGCGATGGCCGGGACGATCGGGGTGGTGGTGATCGTGGCGATCATCTCCGTGGTGTTGGGGCTCATTGATTTCGGGCTAGCGAAAGCCGTCAGCGTGGTGATGCCGTGAGCGAAGAGACACCGCAGACGCCGGCGACCGGCGCGGGACCGCCGGGTCCCAAGAAGATGCCGGAGAAGCGCTGGTACATCGTGCACACCTACTCGGGGCACGAGAAAAAGGCGAAGCAGGGCCTGCTCGAGCGCGCCAAAGCGCTCGGGAAGGAGGAGTACTTCGACGAGATCCTGATCCCCGAGGAGCAGGTCGTCGAGATGGTCAAGGGGGAGAAGCGCACCTCGAAGCGCAAGTTCTTCCCGGGCTACATCATCGTGCGGATGGCCCTCGACGACGAGAGCTGGCACATCGTGCGTGGCACGCCCCGGGTGACGGGCTTCGTCGGGGGAGGGGGCAACGAGCCCACGCCGATCGACGACGACGAAGTGGCGCGGATGACCCAGCAGATCCGCGAGGGGGCGAGCAAGCCCAAACCCAAGGTGACCTTCGAGGAGGGCGAGAACGTCCGCGTCACCAGCGGGCCCTTCGCGAACTTCCAGGGCTTCGTCGACGAGGTCCGCCCGGACAAAGAGAAGGTCCGGGTGATGGTGCAGGTCTTTGGTCGGGCCACTCCGGTGGAGCTCGACTACACGCAGCTCGAGAAGGCGTGATCGCTTCGGGCGTTCCGCGGACGGCAGGTTGAGATGGCGAAGAAAGTAATGGCGATCGTGAAGCTCCAGTGTCCCGCCGGCCAGGCGAATCCCTCGCCGCCGGTCGGGCCGGCGCTCGGCCAGCACGGCGTCAACATCATGGAGTTCTGCAAGGCGTTCAACGCCCGCACCCAGGACCAGCAGGGTCTGATCATCCCCTCGGTGATCACGATCTACGCCGATCGCAGCTTCACCTTCGAGCTCAAGACGCCGCCCGCGGCGATCCTGCTCAAGCGAGCCGCCAAGATCGACAAGGGCTCGGGCGAGCCGAACCGAGAGAAGGTCGGGTCGGTGACCGTGGAGCAGCTCCGCGAGATCGCCGAGATCAAGAAGACGGACCTCAACGCCAACGACGTCGACGCCGCCGTGAAGATCATCGCGGGTACGGCGCGATCCATGGGAATCACCGTCGCAGACGCCTAGCGGCGCGCGACACGGGGCGACAGATGGCAAAACACGGCAAGCGCTACAAGCAGGTCTCCGAAGGGATCGAGCCGGACAAGCAGTACTCGCTTTCGGAGGCGATCACCGCGATCAAGACCGGGCCCGAGACCAAGTTCGACCAGAGTGTCGATCTCGCGGTGAACCTCGGGGTCGACCCCAAGCACGCCGATCAGATGGTGCGGGGTGGCATCGTCCTGCCCCACGGCACGGGGAAGTCGGTGCGGATCCTGGTCTTCGCCAAGGGAGACAAAGAAAAAGAGGCCCAGGACGCCGGCGCCGACCACGTCGGGGGCGACGACCTGGCCGCCAAGATCCAGGAGGGCTGGCTCGAGTTCGACCGGGTGATCGCGACCCCGGACATGATGGGCGTCGTCGGCAAGCTCGGCCGCGTCCTCGGGCCGCGCGGGCTCATGCCCAACCCGAAGCTCGGCACGGTGACGATGGACGTCGGCCAGGCGGTGTCGGAGCAGAAGTCGGGCAAGGTCGAGTACCGGGTCGACAAGAACGGCATCGTCCACTGCGCGATCGGGAAACGCTCCTTCGAGGCCGACCAGCTCGTACAGAACGCGGCGACCCTGATCGACGCGCTCGTGAAGGCCAAACCCGCGGCGGCCAAGGGCACCTATCTCAAGAAGGTGTCGGTCTCCACCACGATGGGCCCCGGGGTCAAGGTCGACCCGGGCTCGGTGCAGGTGGCGTAGGAGGCGTCGTGCTCACGCGAACCCAGAAACAGGAAGCGGTGGTCGAGCTCAAGGGCTGCTTCGAGCGCGCCACGAGCGTGTTCGTCGCGGACTACCGTGGGCTCGACGTTCCCTCGGTCAACAAGCTCCGGAGCGAGATCCGGGCCAAGGGTGAGGGCGACTACGAATACCGGGTGACCAAGAACACGTTGTTGCGTCTCGCCGTCGAGGGCTCGGACGCCGAGCCGTTGAAGGAGCACTTCGAGGGCCCGACCGCGCTCGCGTTCTCCTACGGCGACCCGGTGGGTCTCGCGAAGATCCTCGTCGACTTCTCCAAGGACTACGAGGTCTTCGAGATCCGCGGCGGGTTGGTCGACGGCGCTCCGATGGTCTCCGCGGACATCGCGACCCTCGCCACGCTGCCGGGTCTCGACGAACTGCGGGCGAAGCTGGTCGGGTTGATCCAGGCGCCGGCGACCAAGATCGCCGGGGTCCTGCAGGCGCCCGCGGGCCAGCTCGCGAGGCTCGCCGCCGCCCGCAAGGACCAGCTCGCGGAGTAGGACGAAGGCGGGACGATCCCGCGCAACCGAACCACGCGCCGCGCCCGGATGTGGGCCCGGCGGAACGAATTCAAGGAAGGGTGAACACCATGGCCGATCTCAATGCAATTGCTGACCAGCTCTCCGAGCTCACGGTGATGGAGGCCGCGGAGCTCGCGACGCTTCTCGAAGAGAAGTGGGGCGTCTCGGCGGCCGCGCCAGTGGCCGTCGCCGCCGCCGCGCCGGGGGGTGGCGAAGCCGCCGCCGAGGAGAAGACCGAGTTCGACGTCGTCCTGCTCTCGCCGGGCGACAAGAAGATCCAGGTCATCAAGGAGGTGCGCGCGATCACCGGTCTCGGCCTCAAGGAGGCCAAGGAGCTGGTGGAGAGCGCGCCGAAGGCGGTCAAGGAAGCGGTCGACAAGGAAGAGGCCGACAAGATCAAGGAGCAGATCGAAGGCGCTGGCGGTCAGGTCGACGTGAAATAAGTGCGCGTGGAAAGCCGCGCAATCCACCGGATCCATTGCAGGGACGGGGCGTCGCGACGCGACGCCCGGCGTCCCCTCGTTCCCACTCCGATCATCGCGATCATTGGTGAGGGCAAGCGTCAGCCGTGACCGAAATCCAGTTCTCCGAGAATGCTCCGCGCGTCCGCAAGGATTTCTCCAAGATTCCCGGGATCCTCGAGATCCCGAATCTGATCGAGATCCAGAAACAATCCTTCGAGCGCTTTTTGCAGACCCGGATCGAGCCCGAGAAGCGCGAAGACACCGGGCTGCAAGCGGTCTTCAACTCGATCTTTCCGATCAAGGACTTCAACGACTCGGCGTCGCTGGAGTTCGTCGGGTACACCCTCGAAGAGCCCAAATACGACGTGCAGGAGTGTCTCCAGCGGGGGATGACCTACGCGGCGCCTTTCAAGGTGACGATCCGATTGATCGCGTGGGACGACGCCGAAGGCTCGCAGGCGATTCGGGACGTGAAGGAGCAGGAGGTCTATTTCGGGGAGATCCCGATCATGACCGACAACGGCACCTTCATCATCAACGGGACCGAGCGGGTCATCGTCTCCCAGCTCCACCGCTCGCCGGGCATCTTCTTCGACACCTCCACGTCGACCACCGTGAGCGCCGCGGGCAAGAAGATCTTCTCGTGCCGTGTGATTCCGTACCGGGGCTCCTGGCTCGACCTCGAGTTCGACCACAAGGATTTCCTGTTCGCCCGGATCGACCGGCGCCGCAAGATCCACGCCACCGTCCTGCTCAAGGCCCTCGGCTACACCACCGAGGACCTGCTCAACTACTTCTACACCCCGGAGCAGGTGCGGATCGAGGTCGACGGGCGGAAGCATCGCTATTTCAAGAAGGTCGATCCCGAGCTCCTCGAAGGACAACGCTGCACCAAGGACGTCAAGGACGAATCGGGAACCTCGCTGGCGCGCAAAGACCGCAAGTTCAACAAGGCGAGCCTGCGCCGTATGCGCGAGGCCGGGGTCGAGTGGATCGAGGTCGCCATCGAGGACCTGGTCCGCGACGACGCCGTCAAACGGGTCTCCCCGGTCGACATCGTCGACGAGAACACCGGCGAAGTGATCATCGAGTGCAACGAGGAGCTCACCCAGGCCCACCTGGACGAGCTCCTCGGCCGCAGCATCACCGAGTTCCCGCTGCTCTATCTGGACCCGGTGCTCACCGGCACCTCGATGCGCGACACGCTGCTCGCCGACAAGATCGCGACACGCGAGGAGTCGATCATCGAGATCTACCGGCGGCTGCGCCCCGGGGATCCGCCGACGATCGACACGGCGACCGCGCTTTTCAACAACCTCTTTTTCAACCCCGAACGCTACGACCTCTCTCGGGTCGGGCGTCTCAAGGTGAACCACAAGCTCGCCTTCAACGCGGACGAGTCGGTCACCTTCCACCCGGAAGGGGTGGGCGGACCCACCGAAGAGATCCCGCTGGGCGAGCTCCCCACGCTGCGATCCGAGGACATCCTCGCCGCGGTGAAGTACCTGGTCGACCTGAAGAACGGGACCGACCCGGCGAAGCGCATCGACGACATCGACCACCTGGGAAACCGGCGTGTCCGCGTCGTCGGCGAGCTCTTGGAGAACCAGTACCGCATCGGTCTGGTGCGGATGGAGCGCGCGATCAAGGAGCGCATGTCGCTCCAGGAGATCGAAACGCTGATGCCCCACGACCTGACCAATTCCAAGCCCGTCTCGGCGGTGATCAAGGAGTTCTTCGGGTCGAGCCAGCTCTCCCAGTTCATGGACCAGACGAACCCGCTCTCGGCGGTGACCCACAAGCGCCGGCTCTCGGCGCTCGGGCCCGGTGGGCTCACCCGCGAGCGCGCGGGTTTCGAGGTCCGCGACGTGCACCCGACCCACTACGGTCGGATCTGTCCGATCGAAACCCCGGAAGGGCCCAACATCGGGCTCATCGCGTCGCTCTCGACCTACGCCCGGGTCAACGACTACGGCTTCATCGAGACGCCCTACCGGGTCGTCGACGATTCGGCCGTGACCGACGAGGTGAAGTACCTCTCGGCTCTCGACGAGGAGTCGATCGCGATCGCCCAGGCGAACGCGGTGGTGGACGAGCAGAGCCGCTTCACGGCCAAGGAAGTCCAGGCGCGTCAAATGGGCGAGTTCCAGATGACCCCGCCCGAAGACATCCAGATGATGGACGTGTCCCCGAACCAGCTGGTCTCGGTGGCGGCCTCGCTGATTCCCTTCCTCGAGCACGACGACGCCAACCGCGCGCTGATGGGATCGAACATGCAGCGTCAGGCGGTGCCGCTGCTGCGCACCCAGGCGCCGCTGGTCGGCACCGGCATGGAGGCCGTCGTCGCTCGCGACTCGGGGGTCACCGTGGTGGCCAAACGCGAGGGCCGGGTGGTGTCGGTCGACGCGGGTCGTATCGTGATCAAGCCCGAGGACGACGACGACACCGGTTCGAACGTCGATATCATCAACCTGATCAAGTACCAGCGCTCCAACCAGAACACCTGCATCAACCAGCGACCGATCGTAAAGCCCGGCGACCGGGTGGTGCGTGGCCAGGTGATCGCCGACGGTCCCGCGACCGAGCGCGGCGAGCTCGCCCTCGGGCGCAACGTGCTCGTCGCCTTCATGCCCTGGGGCGGGTACAACTTCGAGGACTCGATCCTGATCTCGGAGCGCGTCGTCAAGGACGACTCGTTCACCTCGGTGCACATCGAGGAGTTCGAGTGTGTCGCCCGCGACACCAAGCTCGGCAAGGAAGAGATCACCCGGGATATCCCCAACGTCGGCGAGGAGGCGCTGAAGGACCTCGACGAGGCGGGGATCGTCCGCATCGGCGCCGAGATCCGCCCCGACGACATCCTCGTCGGAAAGATCACGCCGAAGGGAGAGACCCAGCTCTCGCCGGAAGAGCGGCTGCTCCGCGCGATCTTCGGCGAGAAGGCCGGCGACGTGCGCGACACCTCGTTGCGGGTGCCGCCCGGCGTGTCGGGCATCGTGATCGGAGCCCAGGTGTTCTCGCGCCGCGGCGTCGAGAAGGACGAGCGGGCGCGGGCGATCGAAGAGCAGGAGATCGAGCGGCTCCGCAAGGACCAGGAGGACGAGATCCGCATCATCCGCGAGAGCGCGCTCATGCGGGTCCGGGAGCTCCTGGAAGGGAAGACTGCCGCCAACCGCGTGGGCGACGATCGGCGCGGGGAGACCTGGCTCAACAACGGCGACACGGTCACCGGCGTCGTCCTCGACCAGGTGCCCCAGCGGCGCTGGAAGGACATCCAGGTGACGGACGCCGGCGCCCAGGACCAGGTGGAGCGGGTCTTCGCCAACATCGAAGACCGCTCGGCGGTGATCCGGACGGTCTTCGACGAGAAGATCGCCCGTCTCAAGAAGGGCGACGAGCTCCCGCCGGGCGTGTTCAAGATGGTGAAGGTCTACGTCGCCATCAAGCGCAAGCTCTCGGTGGGCGACAAGATGGCCGGTCGCCACGGCAACAAGGGTGTGATCTCGCGGATCCTTCCGGAGGAGGACATGCCCTACACCGCGGCGGGAGAGCCGGTCGACATCGTGCTCAACCCGCTGGGCGTGCCGTCGCGGATGAACGTCGGCCAGATCCTCGAGACCCACCTGGGGTGGGCCGCGAGGGGCCTGGGTGAACAGATCCAGGAGGTCGTCGAAGAGCGGCGCGAGGCGGACCTCGACAGGATCCGCGAGCGGCTCAAGTCGATCTACGGTCACGACCGTCTCGGCGAGGTGCTCGACGGCGCCTCCGAGGAGGCGCTGCTCTCCCTGGCCAAGAACATCGAGACCGGGATCCACGTGGCGACGGCGGTGTTCGACGGTGCCAGCGAGCCCGAGATCCGCAGCGAGCTCGAGCGAGCCGGGATGCCGGCTTCGGGGCAGACGGTGCTCTTCGACGGACGCACCGGAGAAGCCTTCGACAACGACGTCACGGTGGGCGTGCTCTACATGCTGAAGCTCCACCACCTCGCCGACGACAAGATCCACGCCCGGAGCATCGGGCCCTACAGTCTCGTCACCCAGCAGCCGCTGGGCGGCAAGGCACAGTTCGGGGGCCAGCGGCTGGGCGAGATGGAGGTCTGGGCGCTCGAGGCCTACGGCGCCGCGTTCGGCCTGCAGGAGTTCCTGACGGTCAAGTCGGACGACGTCGGCGGGCGGACCCGGATGTACGAGTCGATCGTCAAGGGCGAGTGCTCGCTCGAGCCGGGGCTGCCGGAGAGCTTCAACGTCCTGGTGAAAGAGCTGATGGCGCTCGGCTTGAACGTCGAGCTCATGGAAGACAAGAACGTCTAGGGGGGCTGCACCATGCGCGATCTCTACAACCTGTTCGAGAAGCCCAAGGACCCGCTCGCGTTCAACTCGATCCGGATCTCGATCGCCTCCCCGGACACCATCAAGGAATGGTCCTTCGGGGAGGTGAAGAAGCCGGAGACGATCAACTACCGGACCTTCAAGCCCGAGCGCGACGGGCTCTTCTGTCAGCGTATCTTCGGGCCGGTGAAGGACTACGAGTGCGCCTGCGGCAAGTACAAGCGGATGAAGCACCGCGGCGTCACCTGCGAGAAGTGCGGCGTCGAGGTGATCCAGTCCAAGGTGCGCCGGGAGCGGATGGGCCACATCACGTTGGCGACCCCGGTGGCCCACATCTGGTTCTTGAAGTCTCTGCCCTCGCGGATCGGCAACATCCTCGAGATCTCGCTCCGGGATCTCGAGCGGGTGCTCTACTTCGAGTCCTACGTCTGCATCGATCCCCGCGACACCGAGCTCCAAGTGGGCGAGCTCCTCACCGACGAGAAGCTCTCGGAGGCCTTCGAGCGCTGGGGCCACGGCGCCTTCGACTACGGCATCGGCGCCGAGGCCGTGCGCGAGATGCTCGGTGGCATCGAGGTCGAGGAGGAGTGCAAGCGGCTGCGCATCGAGATGCGCGACGCCACCAGCGAGGCGAAGCGCAAGAAGATCGCCAAGCGGCTCAAGGTGCTCGACGCCTTCCGCGATTCGGGAAACAGCCCCGAGAACATGATCCTCGAGACGATCCCTGTGCTGCCCCCGGATCTGCGGCCGCTGGTGCCCCTGGACGGTGGGCGCTTTGCGACCAGCGATCTCAACGATCTGTACCGCCGGGTGATCAACCGCAACAACCGTTTGAAGCGACTCCAGGAGCTCAACGCGCCCGAGGTGATCATCCGCAACGAGAAGCGGATGCTCCAGGAGGCCGTCGACGCGCTCTTCGACAACGGACGTCGTGGTCGTGTCATCACCGGCCCGAGCAAGCGGCCGCTGAAATCGCTCTCCGACATGCTGAAGGGCAAGTCGGGCCGCTTCCGGCAGAACCTGCTGGGCAAACGCGTCGACTACTCGGGGCGTTCGGTGATCGTGGTGGGCCCCGAGCTGCGGCTCCACCAGTGCGGTCTCCCGACCCGGATGGCGCTCGAGCTCTTCAAGCCCTTCATCTACTCGAAGCTCGAGCAGCGTGGCTACGTCACGACGATCAAGGCCGCGAAGAAGATGGTGGAGAAGGAGCGCCCGGAGGTCTGGGACATCCTGGCCGAAGTGGTGCAGGAACACCCGGTGATGCTCAACCGGGCGCCCACGCTCCACCGTCTGGGGATCCAGGCCTTCGAGCCCCAGCTGATCGACGGCAAGGCGATCCAGCTCCATCCGCTGGTGTGCGCGGCCTACAACGCGGACTTCGACGGCGACCAGATGGCGGTGCACGTGCCGCTCTCGGTGGAGGCGCAGATCGAGGCCCGCGTGTTGATGATGTCCACCAACAACATCCTGTCGCCCGCGACGGGACGGCCGATCATCGGCCCCACCCAGGACATCGTGCTGGGCTGTTACTACATGACTCGCGAGCGCCCGGGCGCCCGCGGGGAGGGCATGCGCTTCGCCAACACCGACGAGGTGGTGGCGGCGTTCGACGCCGGTGTCGTGGAGCTCCACGCGCGGATCCAGGTGCGACGCGCGGGCGTTGCGGTCGACACCACGGTCGGACGCGTGCTCCTCGGGGAGATCGTTCCCGACGAGATCCCCTTCGAGATCATCAACAAGGTGATGGACAAGAAGGCCCTGGGAGAGATCATCGACCAGGCTTACCGGCGTCTGGGCAACAAGGCGACCGTGATCCTCGCCGACCGATTGCGCACGCTGGGGTACCAGTACGCGACCAAGGCCGGGGTCTCCTTCTGCATCGACGACATGACGATCCCCGAGAACAAGGGGAACATCATCTCGAGCGCCAACGACGAGGTGCGCGAGATCGAGCAGCAATACCAGGAAGGCCTGATCACCGACGGCGAGCGCTACAACAAGGTGATCGACATCTGGGCCGAGGCGACCGAGTCGATCTCGAGCGAGATGATGGAGCACATCGGCACCGAGGTGCGCCTCGACGCCGACGGGCAGGAGCAGCGGGTCCCGAGCTTCAACTCGGTCTACATGATGGCCGACTCCGGGGCGCGCGGGTCACAGCAGCAGATGCGCCAGCTCGCCGGGATGCGCGGGTTGATGGCCAAGCCCTCGGGCGAGATCATCGAGACGCCGATCACGTCGAACTTCCGCGAAGGGCTGTCGGTTCTCCAGTACTTCATCTCTACCCACGGCGCCCGGAAGGGTTTGGCCGACACCGCGCTCAAGACCGCCAACTCGGGCTACCTGACGCGGCGTCTGGTGGACGTGGCGCAGGACGTGATCATCCGCGAGCGCGACTGCGGCACCACCGACGGGCTGGTGATGGGTCCGCTGGTCGAAGGCGGCGAGGTGATCGAGCCGATCGGCGAGCGCATCCTCGGCCGGGTGACCTCGGAGACGGTGAGCGACCCGCGCGACGGGTCGGTGATCGTTCGCCCCGGGGAAGAGATCGACGAGGCCAAGGTGCAGCGGATCGAGGAGGCGGGGATCGAGCGGCTCCAGATCCGCTCGGTGCTCACCTGCGAGACACCCCACGGTGTGTGTGTGGCCTGCTACGGCCGCGACCTCGCCCGGGGCGAGATGGTGAACCTCGGCGAGGCCGTGGGCGTGATCGCCGCCCAGTCGATCGGCGAGCCCGGCACCCAGCTCACGATGCGCACCTTCCATATCGGCGGGACGGCGACGGGGCGTGCCGAGCAGACCCACGCCGAGGCGCGGATCGAGGGCAAGGTCCAGTACGCCGACCTCGAGACGGCCACCGACCGCCAGGGCCGGACGATCGCGGCGAACCGTCACGGCGAGCTGGTGATCCTCGACCCGAGTGGGCACGAGCGCGAGCGCCACCCGGTGGCCTACGGCGCCTGGGTGCAGGTGGCCGATGGCGCACCGGTGAAGTCCGGTGCCGTGCTCCTCGAGTGGGACCCCTTCTCGAACCCGATCCTGGCCGAGCGCGCCGGTGCCGCGGCCTTCGGCGACCTGGTCGAGGGCGTCACCATGCGCGAGCAGGTCGACGAGTTCACCGGGATGGCGTCCAAGGTCGTGACCGAGGCGAAGGACCCCGATCTCCGCCCGCGGATCTCGATCAAGAACGAGGGCGGCGAGACCCAGCACCGCAAGCTTTTGCCGGTGGGGGCCTTCCTGACCGTGACCGACGGCGAGCAGGTGTCCGCGGGCGACGTCGTCGCGAAGATCCCGCGGGAGATCACGCGCACGAAGGACATCACCGGCGGTCTCCCCCGGGTGGCCGAGCTCTTCGAGGCCCGCAAGCCGAAGGAGTTCGCCATCGTTTCGGAGATCGACGGCGAGGTGTCCTTCGGCACCGACGTGCGCGGCAAGCGCCGTGTCTTCGTCACGCCGGCCGACGGTGGCGATCCGCGCGAGTACCTGATCCCCAAGGGCAAGCACATCGCGGTCCACGAGGGCGACCAGGTGCGAGCCGGCGAGGCGCTCATGGACGGGTCCTCGAACCCGCATGACATCCTGCGCATCAAGGGCGTAAAGGAGCTCGCGAAATACCTCACCGACGAAGTGCAGGAGGTCTACCGCCTGCAGGGTGTGAAGATCAACGACAAGCACATCGAGGTGATCGTTCGCCAGATGTTGCGACGCGTGCGGGTCAAGGACGCCGGCGAGAGCGACCTGCTGGTGGGTGAGCAGGTGGAGAAGATCCACTTCGAGGAGACCAACCGTCGCCTCGAAGCGGAGGGGAAGGATCTCGCCGAGGCCGAGCCGCTGTTGCTCGGGATCACCAAGGCCTCGCTCTCGACCGAGTCCTTCATCTCCGCGGCCTCGTTCCAGGAGACCACCAAGGTGCTCACCGAGGCGGCGATCTGGGGCAAGACCGACCGGCTCCACGGGCTCAAGGAGAACGTGATCATGGGTCGCCTGATCCCCGCTGGGACCGGGATGGCGCGCTACCACAACATCGGGATCCAGATCGACGCGCCCGAAGGCTTCTTCCCCGAGGAAGAGGTCGAGGACCTCGAGGTCACCTCGATCGGCGATCTTGGCCCCGTGGGGGAGTCCGGCGGACCCGTCGGGGGCGAGGCGCCGCCCGCCGCGCCGCAAGGGCCCCGCAAAGACGTCGGCTAGTCGAAGCCAGGTCCCACCCCGGCCTCACTCGAGGCCGGGGTGGGGGCCGTCCCCGCGCGCTCGCTCGAGCCTCCCGAGCCGGAGCCGAGCACGTTGACTTGGCCCCGAACCTCGCTACAGTGCTGCGGTTTTTCGGGTTCTGTGGCCACGTCCAACCGGGCCCCTCCCGAGCGACGGAGAGAACGTTCCAGGGCCGCGTCCGCGCAACTTCGCGCGAAGGAAGACACGGCGGTCCTCGGCCTCTTCGTCCCCGGAGGATGGGGTGAACGAGGGCGTGGTGTCTCGTTTTCTGCCCCGTCCTCCAAGAGCCATATCGTCTCGGTCGGGATCGGGCGCACGAAGGTCAACCATGCCGACGATTCAACAGCTCGTTCGCCGCGGCCGTTCTTCGAAGAGTCGCAAGACGAAGTCACCCGACCTCGACCAGTCGCCCCAGCGGCGCGGCGTGTGCACGCGTGTCTGCACGCTCACCCCGAAGAAGCCCAATTCGGCGCTGCGCAAGGTGGCGCGCGTGCGGCTCACCAACGGCAACGAGGTCTGGGCCTACATCCCCGGGGTCGGGCACAACCTGCAGGAGCACTCGGTGGTGCTCGTGCGCGGCGGCCGCGTCAAGGACCTGCCCGGCGTCCGCTACCACATCGTGCGCGGCACCCTCGACACCCAGGGCGTCGCCGACCGCAACCAGAGCCGCTCGAAGTACGGGGCCAAGAAGCCCAAGTAAGCCCACGACGCGGCGGGCTCCCCGCCGCGTAGGAGAGTCCAGCCATGCCCAGGCGTCGCGGTGTCCCGAAACGCAAGCATCTGCCCGATCCCAAGTACGGGGACCGGCTGGTGACCTACTTCACCAACATCCTGATGAAGGACGGCAAGAAGAGCACGGCCGAGCAGATCGTCTACCGCTCCTTCGAGATCATCGAGAACAAGACGCGCAACGATCCGCTCGGGATGTTCCGCCGCGCCCTCGACAACGTACGCCCGCGCATCGAGGTGAAGTCGCGGCGGGTGGGCGGCGCGACCTATCAGGTGCCGATCGAGGTGCGACCCGAGCGCGCGACCTCGCTCGCGATGCGCTGGATCGTCACCAACGCCCGCGGCCGCGCCGGCAAGGGGATGCACGAGAAGCTCGCGGACGAGCTCATCGACGCCGCCAACGAGCGCGGCGAAGCGGTGCGCAAACGCGAGGAAACCCACCGGATGGCCGACGCCAACAAGGCGTTCGCCCACTACCGCTGGTAGCGGATCCGGACGGGTCGGGAAGCCGGGGTCGAGGGGTCTGTCATGTCTCGCAAAGTGTCGCTCGAGCGAACGCGGAACATCGGCATCATGGCCCACATCGACGCCGGGAAGACCACCACCACCGAGCGCATCCTCTTCTACACCGGCATCAACTACAAGCTCGGCGAAGTCCACCACGGCGCCGCCACGATGGACTGGATGGAGCAGGAGCAGGAGCGGGGGATCACGATCACTTCCGCGGCGACCACCACCGAGTGGCAGGACCACCGGGTCAACATCATCGACACCCCCGGTCACGTGGACTTCACGATGGAGGTGGAGCGCTCGCTGCGCGTCCTCGACGGCGCCGTCGCGGTGTTCTGCGGCGTGGGTGGCGTCGAGCCCCAGTCCGAGACCGTGTGGCGCCAGGCCGATCGCTATGGCGTGCCGCGTATCGCGTTCGTCAACAAGATGGACCGGGTCGGCGCCGACTTCGATCGCGTCGTGGAGATGATGCGCGAGCGGCTCGCCGCCCACCCGGTGCCGGTGCAGGTTCCGATCGGAAGCGAGGACGACTTCGTCGGCGTCGTCGACGTGATCGAAGACAAGGCCTTCTTCTGGGACGAGGAGAGCCTCGGCGCCAAGTTCCACGAAGAGCCGGTCCCCGACGAGCTGCGCGCCCGGGTCGACGAGGCGCGCGAGGCCGTCCTCGAGGCGGTGGCCGACCACGACGACGAGTTGATGGCGCTCTACCTCGACGGCGAGCCCATCGCACCCGACCGTATCCGCAAGGCGTTGCGGGCGGCGACCATCGATCTCGACCTGGTTCCGGTGCTCTGCGGCTCCGCGTTCAAGAACAAGGGGGTGCAGCCGCTCCTCGACGCGGTCGTCCAGTATCTGCCCTCGCCGCTGGACATTCCGCCGGTCTCGGGCACCGACCCCAAGGGCAAGCCCGCCGAACGTCGCGCCGACCCCAACGAGCCCTTCGCCGCGTTGGTCTTCAAGCTGATGAGCGACCCCCACGTCGGGCACCTGGCCTATCTGCGCGTCTACTCGGGGACGGCGAAGACCGGGGACGCGGTGCTCAACGTGCGCCGCGACAAGAAGAACCGCGTGGGCCGGCTGCTCCAGATGCACGCCAACAAGCGCCAAGAGGTCGACGCCGCCGAGGCCGGGGACATCGTCGCGGCGGTGGGGCTGAAGGACGTCTCCACCGGCGACACCCTGTGCGCGCCGCACCATCCCATCGCCCTCGAGTCGCTGCAGATCCCCGAGCCGGTGCTCTCGATCGCCATCGAGCCGAAGACCCAGGCCGACATGGACCGGCTCGGCGACTCCCTCGAGCGTCTGGTCCACGAGGATCCCTCCTTCCGCGTGACCACCGACCCGGAGACGGGGCAGACGCTGATCTCCGGAATGGGCGAGCTCCACCTCGAGATCATCTGTGACCGGTTGGTGCGCGAGTTCAAGGTGAGCGCGAACGTGGGCGCGCCCCAGGTGTCGTACAAGGAGACGATCCGCCGGGAGGTGCGCGCCGAGGGTCGCTACGTCAAGCAGACGGGTGGCTCCGGGGATTTCGCCGTCGTCGTGATCGAGATGGAGCCGGGCGAGCCGGGCTCGGGATACTCCTTCGAAGACCGGACCAAGGGCGGCTCGGTGCCCAAGGAGTTCGTCGGTGCGGTCGCGACTGGTTGCGAAGAGGCGCTCCAGAACGGCGAGCTCCTCGGCGTTCCGGTGGTGGATGTGGCGGTGCGGCTGGTGGATGGCCAGGCCCACGACGTCGACTCCTCCGAGCGCTCCTTCAAGATCGCGGGTTCCCTCGCGGTGAAGGAGGGGCTGCGCCACGCCGACTCGGTGCTCCTCGAGCCAATGATGGACGTCGAGGTGGTGACACCGGAAGAGTTCGTAGGCGCCGTCCAGGGCGACCTCAATGGTCGTCGTGGCCAGCTCACGGGCCTCGAGGTCCGGGGCGGCGCCCAGGTGATCGGCGCCGAGGTGCCGTTGGCCACGATGTTCGGGTACGTGAACAACCTGCGCTCGATGACGCAGGGTCGCGCCACCTACACCATGCAGTTCTCGAAGTACGCGGAGGTCCCCGACAAGGTCTCCGCGAATTTGGTTTACCGGTAGCAAGCGACCGCGGAGCGGGCGCGCGCAGTGAGCCGGAGGCGAACGAAGTTCAGACAGGGAGAGCGACCGCGGAGCGGGCGCGCGCAGTGAGCCGAAGGCGAACGAAGTTCAGACGGGACTCGGGCCGGGCGTAAGAGCCGGAAGCAGGAGAAGCATCGATGGCGAAGGAGAAGTTCGAGCGGACAAAGCCCCACGTAAACGTGGGGACGATCGGTCACGTGGACCACGGGAAGACGACGTTGACGGCGGCGATCACGGCGCGTCAGGCGACGAAGGGTCTGGCC
>JANQRO010000361.1 GCA_028284525.1 Myxococcota bacterium
GACGGGGAGCGTGGAGCTTCCGGAGAACACCGAGATGGTGATGCCGGGAGACAACGTGGAGATGAAGGTGGAGCTGATCACGCCGATCGCGATGGACAAAGAGCTGCGCTTCGCGATCCGCGAAGGGGGCCGCACCGTTGGGGCCGGCGTCGTCGCCGACATCATCGAGTAAAGAACACGGAACGGAGCCAGCGTGGCTGACCTGACCTCTCAAAAGATCCGCATCCGGATGAAGGCCTACGACTTCAAGCTGCTCGACCAGAGCGCGGGGGAGATCGTGGATACGGCCATGCGCACGGGTGCGCGGGTCGCCGGGCCGATTCCCTTGCCGACCTCGATCAACAAGTACACCGTGCTGCGCGGTCCGCACATCGACAAGAAGTCGCGGGAGCAGTTCGAGATCCGCACCCACAAGCGGTTGATCGACATCCTCGACCCGACCGCCCAGACCGTCGACGCGCTGATGAAGCTCGAGCTCTCCGCGGGCGTCGACGTCGAGATCAAGCTCTAGCCATGGCGACCCAGGACCTCCTCCAGATCGGTGGCAGCGCGGCCGGGAGTGTCGAGCTCGACGCCGCGGTGTTCGAGGCGCCGGTCCGCGAGCACCTCTTCCAGGCCGAGGTGCGACGCCAGCTCTCGCGCCGTCAGGCCGGCACCCACTCCACCAAGAACCGCTCGGCGGTCTCGGGGGGCGGGTCGAAGCCGTGGCGCCAGAAGGGTACCGGCCGCGCCCGACAGGGCAGCACCCGCTCGCCCCAGTGGAAGGGGGGCGGGGCGGTGTTCGGCCCGGTGCCGCGCTCCCACGAGCACGGCCTCCCGAAGAAGGTGCGGCGCGGCGCGCTGCGCGGTGCTCTGAGCCTCAAGTGCAAAGAGGGCAAGCTCGTTGTGGTCGACAGCTTCGAGCTCGAGGCGATCAAGACCAAGGGTGCGGTCGAGGCGCTGGCGAGCGTCGGTCTCGACGGCGGCGCGTCGGTGCTGATCGTGCTGGGCGAGCGCTCTCCCAACCTCGAGCGCTCGGTCCGCAACCTGCGCTGGGCCAATACGATCCAGGCGGGGGGCCTCAACACCTACGACGTCCTGCGTCACGAGCACGTGGTGCTCACCCGAGGCGCGCTCGATCTCCTGCACACCCGGCTGGGTGACAAGCGCGCGGCCGAGTGAGGAGGGGCGAGGAGTGAAGGTCGATCAGATCATCCGGCGGCCGGTCGTGACCGAGAAGAGCACGATCGCCCGCGAAGAGCAGAACGAGTTCGTCTTTGCCGTCGACCCGCGCGCGAGCAAGGGCGATGTCCGCCGCGCCGTGGAGGAGATGTTCTCCGTCCAGGTCGCGGAGGTGCGCACGATGGTGATGCCCCGTAAGCAGCGCCGCCTCGGCCGCTTCGTCGGGCATCGGCCCCAGTGGAAGAAGGCGATCGTCCGCCTCGCCCCGGGCCAGTCCATCGAGTTCTTCGAAGGGGTCTAGCACGATGCCCATCCGCAACTTCAAACCCACTTCGCCCGGCCGCCGCGGGATGAGCGTCAACGAGTACGACGCCATCACCAAGGGGACCCCGGAGCGGAGCCTGGTGACCGGCCGGGTCAACAAGTCCGGGGGCCGCGGTGGCACCGGACGGGTGACGATCTGGCACCGCGGCGGCGGCCACAAACGCCGCTTCCGCAAGGTCGACTTCCGCCGCGAGAAGATCGGCGTGCCCGCCAAGGTCGCGACCATCGAGTACGACCCCAACCGGTCGGCGCACATCGCGCTGCTCCACTACCGCGACGGCGAGAAGCGCTACATCCTCGCGCCGCAGGGAATGCAGGTGGGGGACGTGGTGTCCTCGGGCCCCGAGGCCGAGATCCGCCCGGGCAACACCCTCCCGCTGCAGAACATCCCCCTCGGTACCGTGGTCCACGCCATCGAGCTCAAGGCCGGCAAAGGCGCGCAGATGGTGCGCTCGGCGGGGACCTCGGCCCAGCTGATGGCCCGCGAGGGCAAGTACGCGACGATGCGAATGCCGTCCGGGGAACACAGGATGGTGCGGGTCGAGTGCAAGGCGACGATCGGCCAGGTCGGCAACCCCGACCACGAGAACGCCAAGATCGGCAAGGCGGGGCGCTCGCGCTGGCTGGGGCAGCGCCCCAACGTGCGCGGCGTGGCGATGAACCCGGTCGACCATCCGATGGGTGGTGGCGAGGGCCGCTCCTCCGGCGGGCGCCACCCCTGTACACCCTGGGGCGTCCCCACCAAGGGGCACAAGACCCGGAAGAAGACCAAGCAGAGCTCCAAGTACATCGTGAAGAAGCGCGGGAGGAAACGCTGATGGCGCGCTCGCTCAAGAAGGGGCCCTTCGTCGACCCCAGCCTCCAGCGCAAGGTGGATCGGGCCAACGAACAGGGCAGCAAGCAACCGGTGCGCACCTGGTCGCGGCGTTCGATGATCACCCCCGACATGCTGGGGCTCACGTTCCAGGTGCACAACGGCAAGCTCTTCGTACCGGTCTACGTCACGGAGAACATGGTGGGGCACCGCCTCGGCGAGTTCGCGCCCACCCGCAAGTTCGTCGGGCACGCGTCGGACAAAAAGCTGAAGCGCTAGCGAGAGAGGATCGATGGACATCACCGCGCGCCTCAACAAGCTGCCCGGCAGCGCCCAGAAGACCCGACTCGTGGCCGACCAGATCCGCGGCCGCGGCGTCGAAGAGGCGTTGGCGATCCTCGACCTTTCCGCCAAGCGTTCCGCGCGGGCGATGGCAAAGCTGGTGCGCTCGGCGGTGGCCAACGCCGAGCAGAAGAACGAACGCGACAAGGCCGGCATCGACCTCGACAGCCTCTACGTCAAGCAGGTGATGGTCGACGAAGGCACCAGCGCCTGGCGGATCCGTCCGCGGGCGCAGGGTCGCGCCTACTGGATTCAAAAGCGTACGAACCACATCACCGTGGTTCTGAACGAGCGCTAGGAGGGCCCTGTGGGTCAGAAGGTCCACCCCTACGGTTTCCGTCTCGCCACCCTCTACGGTTGGCAGTCGAACTGGTTCTCGGAGCGTCGCTACGCGGACCAGCTCCACGAGGACATCGGACTCCGCAAGTTCATCAAGAAGAAGCTCTACCACGCGGGCATCTCGAAGGTGGTGATCGAGCGCACCGGCGACAAGGTGGTGATCAACATCCACACCGCCCGGCCCGGCATCTTGATCGGCAAGCGCGGTGCCGAGGTCGAGACGCTGCGTCAGGAGCTCGGTGGCCTCACCGACAGCGAGGTGTTCATCAACATCCGCGAGATCCGCAAGGCCGAGCTCGACGCCCAGCTCGTTGCCGAGAACGTGGCACTCCAACTCGAGCGTCGGGTGGCGTTCCGGCGCGCGATGAAGAAGGCGGTGACCTCGACCATGAAATTCGGGGCCCAGGGCGTGCGGATCCAGTGTGGCGGCCGGCTGGGTGGCGCCGAGATGGGTCGCCGCGAGTGGTACCGCGAAGGCCGTGTGCCCCTGCACACGCTCCGCGCCGACATCGACTACGGCCTGGCCGAAGCCAAGACCACCTACGGGGTGATCGGGGTGAAGTGCTGGGTGTTCAAGGGCGACGTGGCCGACCGCGACATCCGGGGGACGACCCTGGCCGAGCGGATGGGCGACGCGCGCGAGGCATAGACGGTGCTGCAACCCAAGAAGGTCAAATACCGCAAGCGCCACAAGGGCCGGATTCGCGGCGCGGCGCACAAGGGCTCCAAGGTGTCCTTTGGCGAATACGCGCTCCAGGCCCTCGAGAGCGGCCGGATCACCGCGCGCCAGATCGAGGCGGCGCGGATCGCGATGACCCGTCACGTGAAACGTGGTGGGAAGATCTGGATCCGTCTCTTCCCCGACAAGCCCATCACGAAGAAGCCCGCCGAGACCCGGATGGGGAAGGGGAAGGGCAACGTCGAAGAGTGGGTGGCCGTGGTGAAGCGCGGGCGGGTCCTCTACGAGATGGAGGGTGTCGAGGACACCGTGGCCCGCGAGGCGCTGCGTCTCGCGGCGCACAAGCTTCCGATCCGGACGCGGGTGACGACGCGGGAGGAGCGGGCGTGAAGGCCCGGGAGCTTCGAGAGCAGGACCTCTCCCTCGAGGACCTGACCACCAAGGTGAGCGAGCTGCGCAAGGAGCTCTTCGGGGCGCGGGTACGCCACGCCACGGGGCAGCTCGACAGCACGGCGACGCTCGGCAGTTTGCGCAGGGAGATCGCCCGGGTCGAGACCCTGCGACGCGAGAAGGCGAGCCAGCAATGAAGAAACGCGGGATGCGGCGGACCCTCGACGGGACCGTCGTGAGCGACAAGATGGACAAGACCGTCGTCGTCCGGGTGGAGCGTTTGGTCCGCGACACCCACTACGAGAAGTACGTGCGGCGCTACTCGCGCTTCATGGCCCACGACGAGGACAACGGCTGTCAGGTCGGGGACAAGGTGCGGATCATCGAGCACCGCCCGCTGTCGAAGCGCAAGCGCTGGAAGGTCCAAGAGACCCTCGCCAAGACCACCGGAGTCTGAACCGATGATCCAGCAGGAGTCGACCCTCGAGGTCGCGGACAACTCCGGGGCGCGCAAAGTCGCCTGTATCCGGGTGCTCGGAGGCACCCGGCGTCGCTACGCCTCGATCGGCGACGTGATCGTGGTGACGGTCAAGGACGCGATCCCCAACGGGCGGGTGAAGAAGGGCGAGGTGCGTCGCGCGGTCGTGGTGCGCACCGCCAAGAGCATTCCTCGCCCGGATGGATCCTTCATCAAGTTCGACGACAACGCCGCGGTGTTGATCGACGGGGCGCGCGAGCCCGTCGGCACCCGCATCTTTGGCCCCGTCGCCCGCGAGCTGCGGGCGCGCCGATTCATGAAGATCATCTCGCTCGCGCCGGAGGTGCTCTAGATGGCCGCGCGACTCCTCGAGCGTTACCGCGCCGAGATCACCGACAAGCTGATGACCGAGTTCAGCTACAAGAACCGTCACCAGGTGCCGCGGCTCGAGAAGGTGGTGGTGAACATGGGGATCGGCGAGGGGACCCAGAACCCCAAGCTGCTCGACCAGGCCTCGGAAGAGCTGTCGGCGATCACCGGCCAGAAGGCGGTGATCCGCAAGGCGCGCAAGTCGATCGCGGCGTTCAAGCTCCGCGAAGGCCAGAACGTCGGCTGCATGGTGACGCTGCGCGGCGACCGGATGTGGGAGTTCCTCGACCGGCTCTTCAACGTCGCGTTGCCGCGGGTTCGCGACTTCAAAGGGGTGTCCCCCAAGGCTTTCGACGGCCGCGGCAACTACACCCTCGGTGTTCGCGAGCAGATCATCTTCCCGGAGGTCGACTACGACTCGGTCGAGCGGATCACCGGGATGAACGTGACGTTGTGCACCACCGCCAAGACCGACGCCGAGGGAAAGGCGTTGCTCGGCCACATCGGAATGCCCTTCCGGCCCCAGTAGCCGAGAGCGGGAGACGATTCGACATGATGACCGACCCGGTAGCAGACATGCTGACGCGGATCCGCAACGCGGGCACCGCGGGGACCGGTGTGATCCGGTGCCCCTCCTCGAGGCTCAAGCACTCCGTCGCGAAGGTGCTCGAGGAGGCGGGCTACCTCTCGGGCGTGAGCGTCGAGGACGCGGGGGGCAAGCCCAGCCTCGTCCTCGGGATTCGCTTCCGCGACGACGGCGACCCGCTGATCGAGGGGATCCGACGGGTGAGCCGGCCGAGTCGCCGGATCTACGTCGGCAAGGACGGCGTACCCAAGGTGCGCAACGGCCTCGGGATGGCGGTGCTCTCCACCTCCCGGGGCGTGCTCTCCGACGACGCCGCACGCGACGCCCAGGTGGGCGGCGAAGTGCTGTGCGAGGTGTGGTGATGTCGCGGATCGGCCGACTTCCGGTGTTGTTGCCCTCGGGTGTCGAGGTGAACCACAGCGGAGACGAGCTCTCGGTGAAGGGCCCGAAGGGCAGCCTCTCGGCGCGGCTTCCCTCGATGATCCGGGTCGAGGTCGCGGATGGGGAGCTCCGCTTCGTCCGCCCCGACGAGCGCAAACAGACCCGGGCCTTCCACGGTCTCGCCCGCGCGCTGGCCGCCAACATGGTGAAGGGCGTCACCGAGGGGTTCGCCAAGGAGCTCGCGATCGAGGGCGTCGGCTACCGCGCCGAGCTCAAGGGCAAGACGCTCAACCTGCTCCTCGGGTTCTCCCACCCGGTGGAGGTCGAGATCCCCGAGGGTCTCGAGGTAAAGGTCGAGGGCACCAACCAGATCCGGGTCGAGGGCATCGACCGCGAGCAGGTCGGCCAGTTCGCCGCCGAGCTCCGCTCGATCCGGCCCCCGGAGCCCTACAAGGGCAAGGGGGTCCGCTACGCGGACGAACGAATTCGACGCAAGGTCGGCAAGGCCGCGGCCGGGACCGCCGCGTAGGGGCGCGTATGAAGGGCAAGGTTCGCAACGCAAAACGAGCGGGTTGGAAGGCGCGACAGTCGCGGGCGAAGCGACGGCTGGGCCCGAGCGACCGCGTACGGCTCACCGTGTACCGGAGCGGACGGCACATGTACGCCCAGCTCGTCGACCCACAGTCCGGCAAGACGATCGGCTCGGTGTCGACGCGATCACCGGCGATCGCGCAGTCGCTCGAGGCGACGGCCAACGTCGATGCGGCGAAGAAGGTCGGCGCGGCCGTCGCTGCGCTGGCGAAGGAGCGCAACATCGATCGCGTCGTCTTCAACCGCAACGGATTCCTCTACCACGGTCGCGTCAAGGCCCTCGCCGAGGCGGCGCGCGAAGCGGGGCTCCAGTTCTGATGGCATTTCGAGCGCGCAACCAGCGAATCAATCCCAACGATTTCGAGCTGACCGACCGCGTCGTCCACATCAATCGCGTGGCGAAAGTCGTGAAGGGTGGGCGCCGGTTCAGCTTCAGCGCCCTGGTGGTCGTCGGCGACGGCGACGGGGTGGTGGGTGTCGGACTCGGCAAGGCCGGCGAGGTCCCCGAGGCGATCCGCAAGGGGATCGACCGCGCCCGCAAGAATCTGATTCGGATCCCGCTCCGCGACGGCACGCTGCCCCACGAGGTGCTCGGCCACTTCGGCGCCGGGCTGGTGCTCCTCAAGCCCGCCTCGGGCGGGACCGGGGTGATCGCCGGCGGCGGCGTGCGGGCCGTACTCGAAGCCGCGGGGGTGCAGGACGTCCTCACCAAGAGCCTCGGGACGAACAACCCGCACAACGTGGTCCACGCCACGATGGTGGCGCTCGAAGAGCTCCGCGATCCCGAGGATCGCTCGGCGGAGCTGGGGGTAGCGACGGCGACCGCATGAGCAAGACGATCCGCGTGACCTGGGTGAAGAGCCAGATCGGCTCGAACCGCCGCCAGCGGGCGACGCTGCGGGGCCTCGGCTTGCGCCGACTGCACCAGAGCGTCGAGATCCCCGACGAACCCGCGATGCGGGGGATGGTCGACAAGGTGCGCCATCTCCTGCGGATCGAGGAGTAGGATCGTGCTCGATCGACTCACACCCCGGCCCGGCTCCACCCATCGGCCCAAACGCGTCGGTCGTGGCCCGGGCTCCGGGCTCGGCAAGACCGCGGGACGCGGCGTGAAAGGGCAGGGCAAACGCTCGGCCGGCCGCGAGACCCCCCTCTGGTTCGAGGGAGGGCAGATGCCGCTGGTGCGGCGGCTGCCCAAGCGGGGGTTCTACTCGCGCCACCGCAAGCGTCACCAGACGGTGAACCTCGCCGCTCTCTCCGATTGGGGCGACGGCGCCGAGGTGAATCCCGAAACCCTCGCGGCGCGCGGCCTCGTCGCTGCCGGCAAGGGGACGGTCAAGCTCCTCGGCGAGGGCGAGGCGGCCAAGAACCTCGTGGTCCGGGTACACGCCGCGAGCGCGTCGGCGCGCTCGAAGGTGGAAGCCGCCGGCGGAAGCGTGGAGATCATCGCTTGATCGGAGGGGTCCAGAACATCGGCCGCGTGCCGGAGCTCCAGAAACGCATCCTCTTTACGTTTGCGATGCTCGGGGTGTACCGTTTCGGCGCACACATCGTGACGCCTGGGATCAACCCCGAGGTGATTCGGGAGTTCTTCAACCAGATCGGCGGCACGGTCTTCGGCCTGTTCAACCTGTTCTCGGGCGGCGCCCTCGAGCAGCTCTCGATCTTCGCCCTGGGCATCATGCCCTACATCAGCGCGTCGATCATCTTCCAGCTCCTGACCGTCGTCATCCCGCAGCTCGAGCAGCTGCAAAAAGAGGGAGAGCAGGGCAAACGCAAGATCACCCAGTGGACGCGCTACGCGACGCTCGGGATCGCCGTGGTGCAGAGCCTGCTCCTGGCGACCGCCCTCG
>JANQRO010000397.1 GCA_028284525.1 Myxococcota bacterium
CGTGCGACGTTCGCACCGACGACGCCCACGTAGGTGGCGACGAGCTGCGGGTCGACGAGCGCGTCCGGGTGCGACTCCTCGACGTGGTGCCCCAGGGACTCCAGGACGCGAGCGGTCTTCTCGGCCGCGCGCACGGCGTCGGGTGCCACGTCGAGACCGCGCGGGCCCGTGGTCATGAGCCCGATCCGGAGCGACCCCGGATCCTCGCGAACGCTGTCCGCAAAGGGTCGCGCCGGCGGAGGAGCGTAGTAGGGGTCGCCCGGCAGCGGGCCGTGTGTGACGTCGAGGAGCGCGGCACTGTCGCGCACGCTGCGCGTGACGACGAACTCGCACGAGAACCCACTCCAGCGCTCGCCGAGGGCGGGAGCGAAGGAGTTGCGACCGCGGGTCGGCTTGAGACCGACCAGCGCGCACATGCTGGCCGGGCCGCGGATCGACCCACCGCCGTCGCTGGCATGCGCGGCCGGGACGATCCCCGAAGCGACCACCGTCGAGGCGCCACCGCTGGATCCGCCGGAGCTGTGCGCCGGACTCCAGGGGTTGCGGGTGGGTCCGTGAGCCAGCGGCTCCGTGGTCGGCAGCAGCGCCAGCTCGGGCGTGTTGGTGCGGCCGATGGAGACGAGTCCGCCCGCGCGGATCCGCTGGGTGAAGCCCGCGTCGAAGCTCGCCTTGTAGCCCGCCTCCTTCGCACAACGGAGGCCGGCGTGCAGGGGCTCGCCCGCCTCCTCGCCCCCGATGTCCTTCATCGCGAAGGGAACGCCGCGGAAGGGGCCATCGGGGAGCTCGCCCGCCGCACGCTCCCGGGCGCGCTCGAAGGCCGGGTGGATGATCGCGTTCAGCTGGGGGTCGAGCCGCTCGGCACGCTCGATCGCGGCGTCGATCAGCTCGCGCGGCGACGCCTCGCCGCTGCGCACCAGCTCGGCCTGCGCGGTCGCATCCAGGAGCGCCAGATCGTCGTTGGGCATGATTCCTTCCTCGAATACGGAGAGGGGGGACGGCGGGGGTGCGCCCGAGCCGTTTCAGGCGGGCGGTGACTCGAGGCGCACGCTCACCCCGGACGCTCGCGGCGCCAGGGTCACGATGCGCGGATTCTGGTCGTCCGCACGGAACTGCAGCGAGACGGAGCCCTCGTCGGCCGGGCCGGCCGGCCACACGCGCGCGATCGGTTGCCCGAGCAGCCGCCACCAGGGCTCCTCCTCGCTGGCGTCGGACAGACCATCGGGGACCCGCTCCGGCACGTCGACGTACTCGATCGACAGCGAGCCCGTGGCCGGCTCGGGCAGCACCGCGATGCGCCCGAGATCGAAGGTGAGAAGCACGGCCGCGAGCGCGCCGTCTCCCGCGTACCCGACTTCGGCGCGCAGCAGCTGACCGCCACCCTGCACCGCTCGCTCGAACAGCTCGATCCCCACGCGCGACAGTCTACACTCGCCGCGTGGACGACGACGACCGCACGCGCAAGGTGACACCGGCCGGCCTGGTGGTTCGCCGGATGCGCCACGAGCGCGGCTGGCCCCCACGCGAGCTGATCGCTGCCATCGGCGAGGCGAGCCTGCGCTCGACCGGACTGCGCGAGACGATCACCCCGGAGCAGCTGAGCCGCATCGAGGAGCGAAACGAGCCGGTCGCCTACGACACCCTGTGCCTGGTGGCCGCCGGGCTCGACTGCGACCCGATCGACATCCTGGGCTGAAGGATCTCGTAGACACCGGACGGGCGAGTCGCGGAGCGGATCGGACGATGGACTACCTCGAGGTCGAAGCAGCGAAGCAACGCACCGGGCTGCGGCTGGTGCTCACGGAGGGCGTTCCGGGTCCGTGGGGAGAGGCCGCCAAGGCGATCCTCCACGTGAAGGGGCTGCCCTTCACACCGGTCAGACAGGTCGGGGGCGATGCCAACGAAGCGCTGCGGGACTGGACCGGCTTCGACAATGCACCGCAGGCCGTCTACGAGGACGAACCGGCCCGCGCGGGCTTCGCGGAGATCGTGCTCCTCGCCGAGCGACTCGCGCCCACACCTCCGTTGCTCCCCCGCGATCCCTGGGAACGCGCGCGGGTCCTCGGCCTGCTGCACGAGCTCGCCGGAGAGATGGGCTTCG
>JANQRO010000402.1 GCA_028284525.1 Myxococcota bacterium
GCGGCCCGGGCACCCGCACGCCCCGCCTCCTTCACGATCGGAACACGCGAGCTTCCCCGACGTCTCTGGCCCCGGCGCTACCGGGGCGCCGATGGCCTCGAGATCTGGGTGGGCCGCTCCGACGAGGGCAACGACCTGCTCTCGACCCGGCTCGCGCGGGGCAAGGACCTGTTCTTCCACCTCGACGCCTCGCCGGGGAGCCACGTGATCCTGCGCACCGAGGGCCGGGGCGACCCCCCCTCCGAGTCGATGCTCGACGCCGCGGAGCTGGCCGTGCACTTCTCGAAGGCGCGATCGGCCGCCCGCGCCGACGTCCACGTCGCCCCGGCGCGGCTGGTCCGCAAGCCCAAGGGCGCCAAGCCCGGGCTCGTGTCGGTGGGCGGCGGACGCACCCTCCATCTGCGCCGCGAGCCCGCCCGTCTCGAGCGCGTCCTCGCCGCGCGCATCGATGAGGGTTGATTTCGGCCGGGCCGCGGCCGACTACGCCCGTCACCGCGCGGGGTTCCCCGCGTCCTTCTTCGAGCGGGTTGCGGCGCGGGGGCTCGGCCGTCCGGGGCAGACGGTCGTCGACCTGGGCACCGGAACGGGCACCCTGGCGCGGGGCTTCGCAGGGCAGGGATGTCGCGTCATCGGAATCGACCCGTCGGCCGCCATGCTCGCCGCGGCGCGGGTGGAGAGCGAACGCGAGGGCATCGACGCGGAATACCGTCTCGCCACCGCCGAAGACACCGGTCTCGAGGCGTCTTGCGCCGGCGTCGTCTGCGCAGGCCAGTGTTGGCACTGGTTCGACCGCTTCGCCGCGGCCCGCGAGGTCGCTCGCATCGCGCGACCCGGAGGGCGGCTCCTGATCGCGCACTTTGACTGGATCCCGCTCCCCGGCAACCTCGCCGACGCGACCGAGACGCTCATCCGCGCTCACAATCCGGCGTGGCAACTGGGTGGCGGCATCGGACTCTACCCGCGGTGGCTGCGCGACCTCGGAAAGTGCGGTTATCGCGACATCGAGTCGTTTAGCTACGACGAAGACGCCCATTACACCCCGGCGTCGTGGCGCGGCCGGATCCGCGCGAGCGCCGGAGTGGGGGGAAGTCTCGACGCGGAGGCCGTTGCGAGCTTCGACGAGGCGCTCGGCGCGCTCCTCGCCGAACGCTTTCCCGGCGAGTCGCTCGCGGTTCCGCACCGCGTGTTCGCCGTGCTGGCCACGCCCCCCGACGCACCGACGTCGGGGTAGATCTCGCGTACCATGGGTCTCGAGAGCTCCGTCGAGAGCCGGGAGGACACACAGTGGACATCAAATGGGACGACAAGGTCTGCATCCACGCGGGGGAATGCGTGAAGGGTCTGCCCCAGGTCTTCAAGATCGAGAACGATCAGTTCGTGATCGATCCGAGCGGGGCTTCCGAGGCCGAGATCCGCGAGGTCGTCGCGCGCTGCCCGTCGGGGGCCCTCAAGGTCGAGGGCTAGCCCCCGGCCCGGTTCCCGCGGCGCGGCGCCGTTCCCAGTGCTTCGCGTACTTGAGGAACACGTGGAAGGCCGTCGCCGCGGCGATGACGAAGCCGGGCACGCCGTCGAGAAAGCCTCGTTTGAGCACGTAGGCGCGCAGAAAGCGCGCCGGCGGGCGGAGCAGCATGTCGCGCAGCCGTGGCGCCGCACCGGCTTCGTCGAGCACCCGCGCCGACTCGCCGCTGAAGAACTGGATCCGCTCGATCTGATCGGCGAGGTCGCGGTAGCTGTAGTGCTCGAGGGGCGTCGCGAGTCGCGCCGTCGAGCCGCGGACGACCAGCCGGCCGTGGGGGTCGGCGCCCTCGTAGGCGAACTCCTCGCGTCGGAACACCCGGAGCACCCAGTCGGGGAAGAAATCGCCGTGGGGGATCCAGCGCCCCAGGTGGTGGGTCAGGCGGTTGACCTCGAAGCCGCCCCGCGACGCCGGCGCCTCCGCGATGGCGCGCTCGATCTCGACCCGCAGACCCGCGGGCACCACCTCGTCGGCATCGAGGATCATCACCCAGTCGCAGGTCGCCCAGGAGACGCAGAGGGACTTGGTGGCGATGTCCCCGCGGTAGGGCGTGACCTCGACGCGGCTCGCGCGCTCCCGCGCGATCGTCTCGGTGGCGTCGACGCTCTTGGCGTCGACGAGGACGAGCACCTCGTCGGCCCAGGTCGCCGAGTCGAGCGCGCGCGCGAGCGTCGCTTCGGCGTCCCGCGCGATACAGCAGATGCTGAGGGTCGGACGCATGGAATTCGCCGGATCCTGGAGTAGGGTGTCCGTCGTCGCAAGGTCATCCGCGCCCGAGGGCTACGCGTGACACCTCCGCACCCGATCGTCGAGGAAGAGCTCGAGCTGCTGGCCCGGGTGATTCGCGCTCTCGAGGAGGAGGTGCCCCGCAGCTCCACCGCCGAGCCGGCCATCGTCGAAGAGCTCGAACGCTTGCGGGCGCTCATCGTCTCGGGCGCCGACCAGAAGGATCGGCTGGCGTTGCTCTCCCAGTGGGACCGGGCGAGCGCGCTCCTGCGTCAGATCCGCGCCGGGCGGGCCGGGCCCCAGATCGACCCGAGCACCCCGTACTTCGCCCACATGCGGCTTCGCGAGGACGGCAAGGAGCGCGACGTCCTGCTCGGCAAGGCGAGCTTCATCAAGCCCGGGGTGCGCGTCGTGGACTGGCGTCAGGCGCCGATCTCCCGGCTCTTCTACCGCTACCGCCAGGGCGAGGAGTACGAGGAGGAGCTGGCGGGACGGTTGCGCGTCGGCGAGGTCAGCGCGCGGCGCACCGTCTCGGTGATCGCCGCGACCCTGCGCCGGGTCGACGCGCCCGAGGGGCGTTTTTTCTGCGACGCCGACGACCCCGAGCGTTGGGTGCACATGACCGACGCCGCCCCCGAGCTCCACGGGGGGGAGGGGCGCGCGTTGCGTTCCGCGGCCGCCCCGCCACCGCCACCCCGCGCCGGCGCCGGCCCCGGGCGTCTCGACCGGCGACTCCCGGAGATCGCGGCGCTCCTCGACGAGGACCAGTTCGAGCTCTTGAGTCGGCCGGGGCCCGGGGTGCTCGCCCTGCGCGGGAGCGCCGGCTCGGGGAAGACGACCGTCGCGCTCCACCGGATCGCCTTCCTCGCCTTCGAGGACGCGGCGATCGACGGCCCGGAGTCGCTCTTCGTCACCCTCTCACCGGCGTTGCGCGACTACGTCGGACACGTGCTGCCAAGCCTCGGGGTCGGTCGCGTGCCGATCGCCACCTTCGAAGAGTGGGGGGCCGCGCAACGGCGTCGGCTCTTCCCCGATCTCCCCGACGCCCACCGCAGCGACACCCCCGACTACGTCCGAAGGTTGAAGCTCCACCCCCGCATCGGGGAGGCCCTCGCGGGTCATATCGCCGAGCACCCCGGGCCCCCGACCGCCCGGCAGGCGATCGACGACTGGTCGAGCGTGTTGACCCGACCCGACTATCTGCTCCGCGCCCTCGGGAGCGACGCCGGCGGCCCTTCGGCACAGGAGCTCGCGCGGGCGGCCGAGTGGTGCCGGCTCCGCAACGACGAGCTCTCGACGAGCCGGGAAGGGGAGGGACACGCCGAGCTCGACCCGGAAGACGACGCGCTGCTCCTACGCGCCTGGCAGCTCCGCGTCGGCCCGATCCCGCGTCGTGGCGCTTCGACCGTGGGCGAGGCGCTCGCCTACCGTCATCTCGCCGTGGACGAGGTGCAGGACTTCGCGCCGGTCGAGCTCCAGGTGCTGGTCGACTGTCTGCGCTCCCCGCAGAGCCTCACCCTGGCGGGCGATCTCCAGCAGCGGGTGAGCGCCAGCCGGGAGAGCACCGGGTGGGAGGGTCTGTTCCGGCTGCTGCGGCTCCGCGAGGCCGATCTCCAGACGCTGCGGGTGAGCTATCGCTCGACACGCCAGATCACCGAGTTCGCCCAGGGCGTGTTGGGCCCCGAGGCGGAGGCCGACAGCCGTCCCGAGGTGGTGCGCGAAGGCCCGCCCGTCGAGCACTTCGAGTTCTCGGAGAGCGGCGAGTGCATCGCCTTCCTGGCGGATGCACTCCACCGTCTCGCCGCCGACGAGCCGCTGGCCTCCGTCGCCGTGCTCACCCCCAACCCCGAGAGCAGCGCCCTCTACTTCCAGGGGCTCGACGCCAGCGAGGTGCCGCGTCTGGAGTGGGTGCAGGCGCACCACTTCTCGTTCCGCCCCGGGGTCGCCGTCGCCGAGATCGAGCAGGCCAAGGGCCTCGAGTTCGACTACGTGGTGCTGGTCGATGCCAACCACGACGTCTTTCCAGCCACGCCGCTGGCCCGCAGGCTCTTCCATGTCGGCGTGAGCCGCGCCATCCATCAGCTGTGGATCACCAGCACCAGCGCCCCGTCGCCCCTGGTGGGAGACGGGGCGCGACATCGTCCGAACGACGCGCGCTGACGCGCGCGTCTAGTGCAGGGCCGCCAGGTCGATCTGGTAGAGCTCGGCGGTGTTGTCACAGAGGATGCGCCGCTTCTGCTCCGCGCTCAGCTCCTTGCTGTGCTCCTCGAGCATCTCCTGGGACCAGGGCCAGGTCGAGTCGCTGTGGGGGAAGTCGTTGGCCCACAACAGTCGCTCGTGGTTCATCAGATTGGCCGTCTGGAAGGCGACCCAGTCGTCCTGGAAGGTCGTGTAGATGTTCTCGCGCATGTACTCGGAGGGGAGCTTCGAGAGCTCCTGGCCCGGACGCAGCCAGTTGCGGTGACGTTTGTAGGCGTGGTCCATCCGGTACATGTAGTGCGGCACCCAGCCGGCGTCGGCCTCGACGCACACGACCTTGAGGTCGGGGTGGCGCTCGAAGACGCCGCCCAGGATCAGCATCCCCATGATGTCCTGGCAGCCGCGGATGATCGACAGGAAGCCGTTCATCGCCGGTCCGCGGGCGCGGACGCTGTCGACCTTCGACGTGAGGATGTGCCAGGAGAGCGGGAGCTCGTTCTCGATCGCGGCCTCCCAGAAGGGGTCGTAGATCGGGGAGTCGTAGTCGTCGACCAGCGGGTTGCCGGGCATCATCACGCCGCGCAGCCCGAGCGCCTTGATCGCCTTGAGGTCGGCGATGCCCTCTTCGACCGAGCGCATCGCCGTCTGGCCACAGCCCAGGAGCCGCGCCGGGTCGACCTCGCAGTAGCTCGCGATCCAACGGTTGTAGGCCTCGAAGCAGGCCCGTTTGTAGTCGAAGTCCTGGTGGTTGCAGAGCACCATGCCGACGGTGGGGTAGATCACCTCGGCGTCGACCCCGTCGCGAATCTGGTCTTCGCGCCGGGCCTTGGCGTCCCAGCCGCTGCGCGGGAGCTCGTCGAAACGGATCCCGCTCTGGCGCAGCTCTTCCGGTGGCTTGCCGGCGGCGGCGACGAGACCCATCGGGATCGTGCGCTTCATGCCGTCGATCTGGAAGACGTCGCCGTACTTCTCGTCGTGCACGATCCGCGGCGCCTTGTCGTCCCACTTGGAATCGATGTGCGCCGTGTAGCAATCGGGCGGCTCGGTGATGTGCGAATCGGCGGACAGGATCGGGTAGCTCACGAGGCACTTCCTCCACGCAGGACACGGCCCGGCATCGGGCCTTCGAGATCGAGGGCGTCGGCGCCGTCTTCGCGGATCACCGTGCCGTTCACCACCACGGCGCGCACGCCGGTGGCGTCGGACACCAGACGATCGGCGCCGGCCGGGAAGTCGTAGACGCGGCGCAGCGGCGAGCAGCCCACGGTCTCCGGGTCGAAGACGGTGACGTCGGCGGCGAGACCACGCTGCAGACGGCCGCGGTCGGTGATCCCGAACACGTCGGCGGTCTGGCTGGTGAGCATACGGATCGCCTCCTCCATCGGGAGCAGACCCTTCTCCCGGACCCACTTCGCCAGCAGGTAGGTCGGCGCGCAAGCGTCGCAGAGCTGGCTCGCGTGGGCGCCCGCGTCGGAGAGCCCCAGCATCGTGGCGGGGTGCTCGAGGAGCTGGCCCACCTGCTTCTCGTCGGTATTGAACACCGCGGCGCGGAAGCGGCCCTCGAGGTTCCCTTCGAGCCCCAGATCGAGCAGACAGTCGACCGGGTCCTGACCGCGCTCCGCGGCGACCTCGCCGATCGTCCTCTCCTCGAGCTCCGGGTGCTCCGGGAACCACGAGATCGCGATCTGCGGGATGCGGCCGATCACGCCGCCACCGCGTTCGGCGCGCTGCTTGAACTTGGCGCGGAAGTCGGGATCGGCGTAGAGCCGCCTGCGGCCCTCGAAGTCGGCCTGGGAGACCGGCTTGAAGAACGAGTAGGCCTCGAAGATGAAGGGCGTCTTGAACTGGAACTCGAAGTTCAGCGGACGCGGCATCACCTGCGGGTAGACCTCGATCCCCTGCTCCTGCATCGACTGGGAGCGCTCGAGGATCGACTCGAGGTTTCCAAAGCTCTTGCCCATCCCCTGGAGCAGCGCCGTCCAGCTGATCGGGCGGTGGATCTGCTTCTGGATCGATTCGAACTCGTCGAGGAAGAGGCCGCGGCCGTTGGTGACCTGCATCGTCCCGCGCCCGGCCTCGCCGAGACAGCGGGCCAGGGTCTCGATCTCCTCGAAGGAGGCGGCGCGACTCGGCACCGGGCGGCCCTCGTAGCCCACGTGGGTGGCGGCCTTCGAGGTGGCGAAGCCGATCGCTCCGGCGGCGATCGCGTCGGCCACGATCGCGCGCATCTGCGCGATCTCGTCGGCGGTGGCCTCGCGCTCGGTCGACTCTTCGCCCATCACGTACATCCGCACCGGGGTGTGACCGACCAGCGCGCCGAAGTTGATGGCGACCCCGTTGGCCTCGATGGCGTCGAGGTACTCGGGGAAGGTCTCGAAGGGCCACTGGTCGGGCTCGCCGACGCCTTCGCGCAGCGCGTTGATCGACATGCCCTCGACGTTCTCGAGGGTGCGCAGGATGAGGTCGCGGTGCTCGGCGTGGGTCGGTGCGATCCCGAAGCCGCAGTTGCCCGCGACCACGCTGGTGACCCCGTGCCAGGGCGAGATCGACAGCATGCGGTCCCAGAAGACCTGCGCGTCGTAGTGGGTGTGGATGTCGACGAAGCCGGGGCACACAACGTGGCCGTCGGCTTCGAGGGTGCGGGTCGCGTCGCCCTTCACGTCGCCCATGGCGGCGATCACGCCGCCGCGGATGCCGAGGTCGCCCCGCACGGGCTCGGCGCCGGTACCGTCGACCAGGGTGCCTCCGCGAATCACGAGATCGTATTCGGCCATCGTGGGTCTCCTGCTTGGAAGGAAGGGGCGGCGCGGCTGGACGCAGCGCGCACGCGAGGCTCCAGGATAACGCGCGGGGGCTACCGATTGGTAGCTTCCCCTCGGGGGCCGATTGCTGGCGGGGGGTGGGAGGGCGCGAGGGTCGGGGACTCCTTTCTGGCAATGGCTCGGCCGCTTTGGGGCATCGGGGTGGGCGTTCGGCGTGGTTGGTTCGCGGGGACCGAGGCGGCCTGCGCTGGAGTTGCACGAAAGGAGTCCCCGACCCTCGCGCTCGCCGCAGCACGCCGGGCTCCGGGGCGGTCGCTGTCCGGTTCCGTCGCGATCGTCCGCGCCCCGCGAGCTTCGGGCGCGGGGACGCTCCGCCCCTACGAATCGGGTAGAGCGTCCCGTTCCGCGGCTGCCCGCTTCGAGCGCCGCTGGGCAACGGTCTTCGCCCAACGCCAGCACTCGAAATTCTTAGAAGCACCCACGCAAGCGCCGGGCTCCGCCCGGCGCGCGCAGCGAGCCGCAGGCGAGCGAAGTTCAACCAGGCCGCCTCCCGCTGGGCAATGGTCTTCGCCCAACGCCAGCACTCGAAATTCTTAGAAGCACCCACCCGGGCTCCGCCCGGCGCGCGCAGCGAGCCGCAGGCGAGCGAAGTTCAACCAGGCCGCGTCCCGTTGGGCAACCGCCTCCGCTCGAGGCGAAAACTCGAACGCCGCCCTAGATCGTCTCGACCTTCTTGCAGACGCTGCAGTTGCGGCCGGTTTGTTTGGCCTCGTAGAGGCATTCGTCGGCGAGGGAGACGAGGGCGTCCCCGGCGCGGCGGTTCTTGACGCGATCACAGCAGGCGCCGCCGACGCTCACGGTGACGGAGAGGTCGAGGTCGCCGGCGCGGACCCTCATGGTCTCGATCCCCAGCCGCACGCGTTCGGCGACGAGCTCGAGGTCGTCGGAGCCGACGTTGGGAAGGATCATCACGAACTCTTCGCCTCCGTAGCGACCGGCGAAGTCGGTCTGGCGGGTGAGGTCGGCGAGGGTGGAGCCGACGTGGCGCAGCACTTCGTCGCCCACCTGGTGGCCGTGGGTGTCGTTGAACGCTTTGAAGTGGTCGACGTCGAGGACGAGCAGGCCGAGGGCGCGTCGCCCGTTGCCCGCGAGACGCGCCTCGACGACCTCCTGGAGCCGCTGGTCGAAGCTCGCGCGATTGGGGAGCCCGGTGAGGGCATCGGTGCTGGCGCGGGTCGCGAGCTCGCGGTTCTCCTCCTCGAGCTGTTTCGCGCGGCTCGCGGTCTCCTGGAGATCCATCGCGGTGTCCAGGCTGATGTTCACCATCTGCTGACGCGCTTCGGCCATGAGCTCGTCGTGGGGGGTCCCGCGCTCGACGTCGAGGTTCAGCAGCGCGGCGGTCTCCACGATGCCGTTCTCGAGTCCGAGGGCGAAGGTCTCGACCTCCTGGTTCGAGAGACCGAACTGCCGCTGGGCCTCCTCCTCGAGGGTGACGAGGGTGCGACCGCGCTTCTGGCCACAGATCAGGCTCGTGGCGAGTCGGGCGAGGTGGAGGATCTTCGCGACCTCCTGCACCTCGTCGGGGCTCTCCTCGGGGAGCGCGTCGACGTCGCCGAGATAGGCGATCGGCTCGACGATCAGACCCGGGAGCTCCCACCCCTCGAGCATCGTGGCCCCGACCTGGTAGTGGTCGAAGCCCATCACGTCGCGTTCCAGCTCGGCGTCGGGGAAGCCTTCGGCACAGCGCTCGAGCACGCCGGCGTAGGTCTCTTTCAACGAGTCCACGAGGACGAGGCGCCCCACCCCGGAGAGCAGGCCGCACAGGTAGGCCTCGTCGTCGAACTTGCTGCCGACCAGTCGGGCGAGAGAACGCGACGAGACGGTCATCACGACGCCCTGACGCCAGAACGCGGCGTAGTCGAAGCCGCCGCTCCCCGACTTGGGCAGCGCTTCCACGAGGCTGAAGGAGAGCGCCATCAACTTCACGGTCTTGAGACCGAGACGCATCGTGGCTTCGTCGAGGGTCGTCACCTCGTCGCCACGGCGGAACATCGACGAGTTGGCGAGCTTCAACAGCTTGGCGGCGAGGGCCGGATCGCGGGCGATCACGCCGGCGAGGTCGGCGATCGAGGCGTCCTCGGAGCTCGTGATGCGAAGCACCTGCAGAGCGACGTTCGGGAGACTCGGGAGATCCTCCGCCTGGGACAGGATCTCGCGGAGGTCGTCGAAACAGGGCGCTTCGAGCATGGGGACTCCCTGGCCACGCCCTGGGGATCCAGGGGCTCGTAGCCCTTCCCCATCGACGCCCTTCACCCGGGGCTCAATCGAGTGCTTCCCGAAGATCGAGATCGGGGGTTTCCCCGAGGCAAGCGACCGCGAAGCGGTCGCGCGCAGCGAGCCGTAGGCGAGCGAAGTTCAGCCAGGGTGTGTTCCGGGAGACCACCGTCACGGCTCGACGCGAAGACTCGACGCCGTGGACGGCACCCGCGGCAAGCGACCGCGAAGCGGTCGCGCGCAGCGACCCACAGGCGAGCGAAGTCCAGTCAGGATGGGTCCCGCTTTGCAATCGTCGGCCGTTTTCACGCGAGCCGTCGCAGGAGTTCGGCTCCGCCGACGAAGGTGCCGAGCATGCTGCCGAGGGTCGTCAGCACGAAGACGAGCAGGATCCGGAGCAAGCGACTCTGCCACCAGCGACGCCAGTGGGACGCGTCGTCCACGGCGTTCACCAGCTCGCTCACGCGGGGGGGCCGGACATAGGTCTGCGCGAAGGCCGCGACGTAGCCCGCGCCGATCACCGGCGTGAGGCTCGTGAGCGGCGCCGCGCAGAACGAGACCAGGACGGTGAGCGGGTGCCCGAGAGCGCCCGCGGCCCCGACGGCGGCGGGGACCCCGTTGGCCAGGATCCAGTAGAGGGCGCCGTCCTGGGCAGCAGCGGCGCCCTCACGCACCCCGATCGCGACCAGCGCACCGAGGATCAGCACGGGGACGGCCCAGCCCACCGCCGCGACGCCGCGTCGTCTCGGGGGTGCGGCGTCCAGGGCCTCGAGGTCGACGGGCCCGTCGCGGGCGAGCTCGGCTTCGATTCCCGCGACGTGGCCGGCGCCGACGACCGCGAGCACCCGGTCTCCCGGGGCGCGGCGGATCCGCTCGCACAGGTAGCGGTCGCGTTCGTCGATCAGCACCCGCTTGAGACCCGGGAAGGCCTCCCCCAGCTCCCCGATCACCCGATTCAACACGTCGCCACGACGCAGCTCGCGCAGGTCGTCCTCGCTGATCTCGTCGTCGGCGAAGAGCGAGGCGAGGAGCATCACGACGAACTGGAAACGGGTGCGCCAGCTCATCGCGGCCCAGGCGCGACGCAACGTGATGCCGACGTCCCGGTCGACGAGGGCGACGGGGATGTCCCGCGCCTCGGCCGCCCGGACGGCCTCGAGGAGCTCGCTTCCCGGGGCGACCCCGAGCTCCGAACCGATGCGGCGCTGGAAGCCGGCGAGGAGCAAGGTGACGAGCAGACTCGGGACCTGTCGCTGGCGCAGCACCTCGCGCAGGTCCAGGGACTCGAAGCGCTGCCCCGCTTCGAGGGCCGCTCTGCGCCTCGTGTCGAGCTCGACGCACACACCGTCGAGGGGTTCCCGTTCGATCGCGGCGCGGACGGCGTCGATCGACTCCTGAGAGACGTGGGCGGTGCCGAGCAGCAGGATCTCGCGCTCGCCGACCCGCACGCGGCGCAGGTCGTCGCCGGTCTCCGGCGGGCGGGTGGGGTCCTCGGTCGCGTCGGGGATGGCCGGTACTCCTTCTGGCGCGCGGATTCTATGCTCCCGCCGTGGAGAGCACCGCCCTTTCTCTCACCGTCTTCGCGAGCGCGCTCGCCGTGGCCGTGCCCTTCTACGCGTGGCGCGAGCGCGGGCGCACCTACGCGATCTTCGCCGGGGTGATCCTGGCGCTCGCCTTCCCGGCCTCCCTGGTGGTGGCGGGTCGGGTGGCACAGACCTTCCCGGACGCCGCGACGGCGATCCACGCCACGTGCGCGCTCGCGCTCGCCGTCGGCGCCGGGCACCTCGCCTCGCTGGTGCGCGCGCGGCTGCGGCCGCGTTGGTTCCGCTGGGGCGTGAGCATCCCCGGGATGACGATGATCGCGGCCGGGGCGCTCACCTTTCCCGTCCTGCTGGCCCTGCTCCCGGTGCAGGCGGCGGCCTGGGCCCTGGGGGCTGAGCTCCCCGCCTGGCTCCTGGCCCTCGAGGTGGCACCCGCCTGTGTCGCGCTGCTCTCGGTGCCGACCTCGCTGCGGCTGCGCCGCGAAGTCGTGCGGATCGCCCTCGGCGGGAGCGCCGACGAGGGGGACCTCTCGTTGCGCAGGGTCCCCGTGGCGCGCCGCGGGGCGCGCTCGGCGGCCGGCGCGACGAGCCGGAGCGACCGGGCACTGCGTCTCGTCCAGATCACGGACCCCCACCTGGGTCCCTGGCAACCGATCCACCGCCTGCGCGACCGCGTGGCGGCCCTCCTCACCCACGACCCGGACCTCGTGCTCCTCACGGGCGACTTCCTGACGATGGAATCGCGCGGCACGCCGGGGGCCCTCGAAGCCGCGTTGGCCCCGCTGCGCGACGTCCCGGGTCGCTGCTTCGCCGTGTTCGGGAACCACGACCACGAGGCGCCCGAGGAGGTGCGCTCGGGGCTCGAGGCGAACGGAGTGCGTCTCCTGGTCGACGAGGAGGCGTGGGCCGACACGGCGGTGGGGCCGGTGCAGATCCTGGGCTCCGACTGGGTGCGCCGCGACCCGGGCGCCCACCTCGAGACGCTCCTCGCCCGCTACCCGCGGCGGGACGATCACCTGCGACTGCTCCTGCTCCACGATCCGGCGGGCTTCCCCGCCGTGGCCTCCGGCGAGGTGGACCTCACCCTCTCCGGACACACCCACGGCGGCCAGCTCGGTCTGCTCTCGATGGGCATCGATTGGACCGTGCTCTCCCGCACCCGCTGGCCCGACCACGGTCTGTTCGCCCGCGGCCGCAACCGGCTCTACGTCCACCGCGGCACGGGCTTCTACGGGTTCCCGCTGCGGGTGGGCGTCCCCGGCGAGGCGTCGCTGCTGGAGATCGTCGCGCCCCAGCAGACGTGAGCGCCCCGATCGGAAGCGAGAGCGAGCCGGGCTTCGCCGAGCGCTGGAGCGCCCTGCCGTGGCTCGGCCTCGGGGTCTCGACGGAGTTTGGCGCCGGCGCCGACGGTGTGGGGCTCGACGTCGTGGCGTTGCGCGAGCGTCATCCCGGTTGGGCCGGCTTCCT
>JANQRO010000410.1 GCA_028284525.1 Myxococcota bacterium
GGTCGCGACGCTCTTGGAGCCACGGCAGGATCGGCGCGATGTGCTCGTCCATGAAGAGCATGTGAGCGATGACGATGTCGCCGCGCTCGATGTCCGCGCGGCACGCGTCGAGCGCCTCCGGATCGTGCGCCCATTCGGCCGCGATGTGCAGGTCGATCACGAGCCCCGGATACTCGCTCGCGAGGGTGCCGCGCGCGCGCGCGACGGCTCCCGCCAGGTGGCTGTCGAGCGTAACGATCACGACGCGCATCGGCGTCGAGTCAGCGTCCGAAGTGGGCTTTCGCATCGTAGAGGGTCTCGGTGGTGATCGTGTCGATGCCGCGCTCACGCGCGAAGTGTTCGGTGTTGCGCCGCGCCTTGCCGCGTACGAAGAAGGGCACCTTCTTGATCTCGCGCTCGGCGTCGTCGCTCCACACGACGCCGCCGTGTGTCGCCGGGTCGGGACGCTGAACCGCTGCCTCGCCGCCGAGATGCGAGGGCGCGGCACCGTCGTGGAACTCGAAATCGTCGCGGAACATCGCGAGCAGGTGCTCCTCGAGACCCATCGTGAGGGGGTGGATCCAGGTGTCGAAGAGCACGTTCGCCCCTTCGAACCCCATCTGCGGCGAATAGCGGGCCGGGAAGTCCTGCACGTGGACCGGAGCCGAGATCACCGCGCAGGGAATCCCCAGACGCTTGGCGACGTGTCGCTCCATCTGGGTGCCGAGCACGAGCTCGGGTTGGAGCTCGGCGATCTGCTTCTCCACCTCGAGGTAGTCGTCGGTCACCAGCGCTTCGAGACCCATCGCCTCGGCGCAGGCGCGCACCTCCCGGGCCCGTTCCCGACTGTAGGTACCCAGTCCGACGACCGTGAAGCCGAGCTCTTCGCTGGCGACCCGCGCGGCCGCCACCACGTGCGTGCCGTCGCCAAAGAGAAACACCCGCTTTCCGGTGAGGTAGGTCGAGTCGATCGACCGCGAGTACCAGGGCAGACGCGACGCGTCGGCCGCGAGGGCGGAGGACACATCGACCGCCAGCGTCTCGGCGATCGACTGGAGGAAATCGCGTGTCGCACCGACCCCGATCGGGACACAGTCGATCGTGGGCATCGAGAAGGCGCGTTCGAGCCAGCGGCAGGTGGTCGCCGCGATCTCGGGGTACAGACAGACGTTGAGATCCGCCTGGGGAATGCGGAGCAGATCTTCCGGGCTGGCGCCCTCCGGGGCGACCACCCCGACGTCGACACCGACGGAATCGAGGAGACGGGTGATCTCGATGACGTCGTCGCGACAGCGAAACCCGAGCGCGGTGGGTCCGAGGAGGTTGACGCTCGGTCGCCCACCCGGGGCTCGGCCGGGTCGCGTCGACTCGGAAGCGAGGGGGGAGAGCAGCGCTCGGACCAGATGGTAGAAGGTCTCGCTGGCTCCCCAGTTCTCCTTCTTCGAGTACGCCGGGAGCTCGAGCGGGACGACCGGGACCGGCAGGTCCATCCCCATGGCGAGCGCACCCGGCTGGTCCTGGATCAGTTCCGCGGTACAGGATTCGCCCACGAGCAACACCTGGGGTCGGAAACGCTCGTAGGCTTCGCGCACCGCGTTCGTCGCCAGCTCCGCGGTGTCGCCGCCGAGGTCGCGCGCTTGGAAGGTCGTGTAGCTGACGTGGGGCCGCTCCGGGCGACGCTCGATCATCGTGAAGAGCAGGTCGGCGTAGGTGTCGCCCTGCGGTGCGTGGAGGACGTAGTGCACGTCGCGCATCGACGAGGCGACACGCATCGCGCCGACGTGCGGTGGCCCCTCGTATGTCCACAACGTGAGCTCCACGCTACACCGCCAACCGCTCGCGTCGCTCGAGGGGACGCACGAAGAGCTCGGCCAGGTCGCCCGCCTGGTCGTATCCGTGGATGGGTGTGAACACGAGCTCGATCGACCACTTCGTGCGCAGCCCTTCCGCTTCGAAGGGGTTGGCGAGTCCGAGTCCACACACGGTGAGATCCGGACGCGTCTCTCGCACGCGGTCGATCTGACGCTCGACGTCCTGGCCTTCGCCGAGCAGGAGGTCTTCCGGGAGCAGGGCCAGCTCGGAACCGATCGTCTGGCGGTCGAGGTACGGAACCCCGACCTCGACCAGCTCCACCCCGCACTCGCGGTGGAGGAAGCGCGCGATCGGCACCTCGAGCTGAGAGTCGGGGAAGAAGGCGACCCGTTGCCCCGCGAGTCGCGCGCGCGCGCGTGCGACGCTGTGTTCGGCGCGCGCCTTCGCCCGCGCCGCCACCGCGTCGACGCGTCGCCCGGGGATGCCCCACGCCTCGGCGGCCACCCCCAGCCAGGCGGAGGTGCCCTCGACGCCAAGCGGGTAGGGCGCCGGAAGGTGCTCCGCGCCCCGACGGATGAGCGCCCGCGCGGTCTCACCCAGAAACGGTTGCGCGAGCACGAAGCGCGTGCCGCGTCCGACCGAGGGAAGCCTCGCCGCCCGTCGCGCCGGGAGGAACTCGACCTCCTCGATCCCCATCGCCGAGAAGAGACGGGAAAACTGGTCTTCGACGACGTCGGGGAGCGCGCCGACCACGAGCAGCTTCCGGGCGTCGCTCGCCGGGAGCGCGGCGACGAGAGCCTGCAGACAATTGTCCTCTCCCTGCGTGAAGGTGGTCTCGATCCCGCTCGCCGAATACGAGAGCACCCGGACGCGGCCGTCGGTGGCCAAGGAGAGACGCTCCGCGGCCTTGGCGAGGTCGAGCTTGATCACCTCCGAGGGACACGAGCCCACCAGGAACAGCGTGTTGATGTCCGGGCGTCGCTCCAACAGCTGTCGGGCGATGCGGTCGAGCTCGTCGTTGCAGTCGGCGAGACCCGCGAGGTCGCGCTCGCCCAGGATCGCGGTCGCAAAACGCGGCTCCGCGAAGATCATGACGCCGGCAGCCGACTGAATAA
>JANQRO010000426.1 GCA_028284525.1 Myxococcota bacterium
GACGGCTTCGAGGATCTCGAAGCGATCGCCGTTCTCGAGCACGTGGTCGGGGTACGCGGAGCGCGGCACGACGCTGCGGTTGCGCGCGACGGCGACGCGGCGTCCGCCGAGACCGAGGAGCTCGAGGAGTCCCGAGACGCAGGTGCCGTCGGGGACCCGGTGGGTCTCGCCGTTCACCTCGATCTGGAGCACCGCGGCAGCAGCCGTCGCGTCGGGGGACATGTCGCTTCTCGCGCGCGGGCCGTCATCTGGGCCCCGCCTCTTGGCCAAGCTACCGGAGGCACCGGGGAGGGTCAAAACGCGAACGCTTCAGAGACGCGCCGCGAATACCGTATGTTGGGACGAGGATTGCGACCCGTTCAGATGGCACGACCCAGCGAAGCAGTCATCGACCTCGCCGCGATCGGTCACAACTTCGAGCACGCCCGCGTCTGCGCCGGCGGGCGCGAGGTGATCGCGGTGCTCAAGGCCGACGCCTACGGACACGGCGCGGTCCCCACCGCCCGCGCCCTGGCGCGGCGCGGCTGCGGGCGCTTCGCGGTGCTCTGCGTCGAAGAGATGGTGGCCTTGCGCGAGGCGGGGATCGACGCGCCGGTGCTGGTGCTGGCGGGGCCCCACGATGCCCAGGACGCTCACGAGTTGATCCGCAGCGGCGCGACGGCGGTCGTGCACCACGAACGACAGCTCGCGTGGCTCGGGGAAGCCGGCTCGGGGGCGGCGGAGCCCACCCCGGTCCACGTCGAGCTCGACACGGGGATGCGCCGGATGGGCGTCGCCCCGGAGCACGCGGCGCGCTTCTTCGAGACCCTCGCGGCGGCCCGGGGCCTGCGGCTGGCCGGCGTGTTCACCCACCTCGCCCGCGCCGACGAGCCCGACCTCGCGCCGAGCGTCGCGCAGCACGAGGTCTTCGCCGCGTTGCTCGACGCTCACGTTCGCGACGCCGCAAGCGGGGCCGTCGAGGTCCACGTCGCGAACTCCGCGGGCCTGCTGGCGGCGCCGGCGCTCCCGCTTCGGGGTAGCGCCGTGCGGCCCGGTCTCATGCTCTACGGCGCTCCGCCCGGCCCCCATCTGGGGGAGGCGCTGCGCCCGGCGATGACCTTGCGCAGCGAAGTCGTCGCCCTGCGCGAGGTCGAGGCCGGCACGCCGGTGGGCTACGGGGGCACCTGGCGCGCGCCGCGGCGCGGCTACGTCGCGACGGTCGGTGCCGGCTACGCCGACGGGATTCCGCGCAGCCTCGGCGGGGTGGGAGAGGTCGAGGTCGGCGGCGAGCGCGTTCCCCTGGTGGGGCGCGTGTCGATGGACTCCGTCGGCGTGTGGCTGGGCGATCGCAGGGTGGCGCCGGGCACGCCGGTCTGCGTATTCGGCGGCGCCGGGCCGCCCGTCGAAGAGGCGGCGGAGCGCGCGGGGACGATCTCCTACGAGCTCCTGGTCGGGGTCGGGGCGCGCGTCGCGCGCCGCTACGTCGGCGAATAGACGCTCCCGTCTCGACGGCTCCGGGGAGTTTTGCCAAGCTCTCGCCGTCTCCCCCGACGCTTCATTCCCATCCTTCCTCAGCGCCGCCGTGGGTCGGTCCACGGTCGGAGATCCCAGCCTCTCGAGCGCGGAGAAACTGCCAACGATGTCCCCCCAGCACGACGCGCCGCACCCCGTGCGGCGCGCACTCCTGTCCGTTTCCGACAAACGCGGTCTCGTCGAATTGGGCGCCGAACTCGCGGCCCAAGGCGTCGAACTGGTGGCCTCGGGTGGCACCGCCGGCGCTCTGCGCGAGGCGGGTCTCGAGGTGCTCGACGTCGCCGAGCTCACCGCGAGTCCCGAGATGCTGGGCGGCCGTGTGAAGACCCTCCACCCGCGGGTCCACGGCGGCATCCTCGCCCGACGCGACCACGAGGGCGACCGCGCCGATATGGCCGCCAACGCGCTCCGCGAGATCGACCTGGTCGTGGTGAACCTCTACCCCTTCGAAGCCACGGTGGCCGAGCCGGACTGCACCCTTGCCCAGGCGATCGAGAAGATCGACATCGGCGGTCCGTCGATGATCCGTTCGGCGGCGAAGAACCACGCCTATGTCGGCGTCGTCGTCGACCCCGACGACTACGAGGGGATCCTCGCCGAGCTGCGAGAGCACGGCGGACTCCGGGCGGACACCCGCCAGGCGCTGGCGGTCAAGGCCTTCTCGCGCACGGCCCAGTACGACGCGGCGATCCACGCCTACCTGCAGGGCGAGCGCGACGGCGACGCGGCCTTCCCGCCGCGGCTCCAGCTCGACCTGCCGCGAGCGGCGTCGCTCCGCTACGGCGAGAATCCCCACCAGGGCGCCGCGCTCTACGGCGGCTTTCTCGACGCCGTCGAGGCGCTCCACGGCAAGGAGCTCTCGTTCAACAACGTCGTCGACACGCAGGCCGCGCTCCAGCTCATCCTCGAGTTCCCGGCGGAGGAGGGGGCCGCGGTCGGGATCCTGAAGCACAACACGCCCTGCGGCGTCGGTCTCGGCGCGAGCCCCGCCGACGCCTATCGGGCCGCCTTCTCCACCGACCCCGACTCGCCCTTCGGCGGCATCATCGTGAGCAACGTCCCCTACGACCTGGCCCTGGCCGAGGCGGTGGACGAGATCTTCACCGAGGTGTTGATCGCGCCGAATTTCGACCCCGACGCCCTGGCGCTGCTCCAGAAGAAGAAGAACCGGCGTCTGCTGCGCTTCGACCCGGCGCGTCTCGATCGCGAGGCGCCCGACTGGAAACGGGTCTTTGGCGGGTTGCTGTTGCAGGAGCCGGACCTCTCGGCAGAGGATCTCTCCCAGGCGCAGGTCGCGACGGCGCGCAAACCCACCGACGAGGAGCTGCGGGCCATGGCCTTTGGCTGGAAGGTGGTGAAGCACGTGAAGAGCAACGCGGTGGTGTTCGCCGGACCCGACCGCACCCTCGCGGTGGGCGGGGGCCAGACCTCCCGGGTCGACGCCGTGTGCATCGCCCGGGACAAGGCGGGCCGGGTGGGCAATGCCCTCGCCGGCTCGGTGCTCGCGAGCGACGCCTTCTTCCCCTTCCCGGACGGGCTCGAACTCGCGGTCGAGGCGGGCGCGACCGCCGTCGTGCAGCCCGGCGGCTCGAACCGCGACGCCCTCGTGGTGGAGGCCGCCGACCGTCTCGGGGTCGCCATGGTGTTCACCGGCGCCCGTCACTTCCGTCACTAGGAGGCCGTCGTGCGCGTGCTGCTGATCGGCTCCGGCGGGCGCGAGCACGCCCTCGCCTGGAAGATCCACCAGAGCCCGCTGGTCGACACGCTGTTCGCGCTGCCCGGGAGCGACGCCATGGAGCGGCTCGCGAAGCGCATCGCCGACGTCTCCCCCGCCGACGCCGCGGCGGTGGCCGACGCGGCGGCGGCCCATTCGATCGATCTCGTCGTGGTGGGTCCCGAGGATCCGCTCGCCGCGGGCGTCGCCGACGCGTTGCGGGAGCGCGGCATCGCGTGCTTCGGCCCCTCGGCGGCCGCGGCTCGGCTCGAGTCGAGCAAGTCCTTTGCGAAAGCCTTCATGGCGCGTCACGGCATTCCGACCGCGGACTTCGCCGTCTTCGACCGTCTCGACGCCGCGCGCGACTACGTCCGCGAGCTCGGCGGTCCCTGCGTGGTCAAGGCCGACGGCCTCGCCGCGGGAAAGGGTGTCTACGTCTGCGACGACGTCGCGGGCGCCGAGGCCGCGCTCGGCGAGATCATGGAGGACGGGCGCTTTGGCGATGCCGGTGCCCGCGTCGTGATCGAGGAGCGCATGGTGGGGGAGGAGGCGTCCTACTACGCCATCAGCGACGGCCAGCACGTCGCGCCCCTGGCCGCTGCCCAGGATCACAAGCGCGCCCTCGACGGCGACACCGGCGAGAACACCGGCGGGATGGGGGCCTACTCCCCGACCCCGGTGTTCAGCGCCGCCATCGAGAAACGGGTCCTCGAAGAGGTCGTCCACCCGGCGATCCGCGGGATGGCCGCCGAGGGGATGCCCTACGTGGGCGTGCTCTACGTCGGATTGATGATCGAGCCCGACGGCACGCCGCGGGTGGTGGAGTTCAACGTGCGCTTTGGCGACCCCGAAACCCAGCCGCTGCTGGTGCGGATGGAAGGCGACCTCGTGCCGCTCCTCGACGGAGCCGCCCGCGGAGCGCTGGAACGCGCGCCGCTGCCGGAGTGGGGGGACGCGGCGGTGTGCGTGGTGTTGGCGTCGGGCGGCTACCCCCGCAGCTACGAGACCGGGCTCGCGATCGAGGGTCTCGACCCCGACGGCGTCCCGCGCGATGCGGGGGAGGGTGTCACCGTCTTCCACGCCGGTACGGCGCGGCGCGCGGACGGCGTCTTCGAAACCAAGGGGGGTCGCGTCCTCGGAGTGACCGCGCGGGGCGCGGACGTGCGCGAGGCGCGCGAGCGCGCCTACGCCGCCGCGGACGCCATCGGGTTCGAGGGAGGGCACCTGCGCCGCGACATCGCCGATCGGGCCCTCGGACGATGAGCGCCGACGCGGGTCATTCGCCGCGGGACGCGCGCGCGGCGGGCGACGAGGACGGCGACGCCTGGCTGGCGAGCGCGGTCGAGGCCGCCCGCGCGGGCGCGCTCCTCGCCTACCCGACCGAGACCTCCTGGGGTCTCGGCGCCGATGCGACGCGCGTCGAGGCGCTGCACGCGTTGCGACGCTTCAAGGGCGATCGCGGGGACAAGCCCTTCTCGATCCTGGTGAGCGGCGTCGCCGCCCTGGCGACGCTCGAGTGCCGCCTGGGCACGGCGGCGCGTGAGATGGCGGAGCGCTTCTGGCCCGGCCCCCTCACCCTGGTGCTCCCCTGCGAGGCACC
>JANQRO010000451.1 GCA_028284525.1 Myxococcota bacterium
GACGGCTTTCGGCTGAGCGCCGGCCCCGAGAGCGCCGGCGCCGACCCGGGGCCGATCTGTTACGGGCGCGCCGGGGAGGACGGCGAGCTCGCCCTCACCGACATCAATCTCTTTCTGGGCCGCCTGCGCGATGAGCGCTTCCCGTTCCCCCTCGACCGGGCGCCGGTGGACACGGCCCTCGCGCGCACCCAGCGCGCGCTGGCCGACGCCGGTCACGACCTCGCCCTCGACGCCCTGGCCGCGGGCTTCGTCGAGATCGCCAACGCGTCGATGGCGCAGGCGATCCAGGAGGTGTCGGTGGCGCGGGGGGTCGATCCCCGCGACTGTGTCCTCGTGGGCTTTGGCGGCGCAGGGGCCCAGCACGTCTGCGCGGTGGCGCGCAGCCTGGGGGTCCGCACCGTCCTGCTCCACCCCCTCGCCGGGCTGCTCTCGGCCTACGGCATCGGCGTCTCGCCGCTCAGCTGGGACCGCGGGCGTGATGCCGGGCGCGTGCCCCTCGAGCCGGGCCCGCTTGCCGCGCCGCTGGCCGCGGGGTTCGCCGAGCTCGAGTCCGCGGGGCGCCGCGCGTTGCGCGACGAGGGCGCGACCGCTGCCGACATCCGCTGCGAGCGCGTCCTCGAGCTCCGCTACGCCGGGACGGAGACCGCGCTCGCCGTCGACGAGCCCGCCGACGGCGACTGGCGCTCCGCCTTCGAGACGGCGCACCGCGTTCGCTTCGGGTACGTCCGCCCGGGGCGCGCCGTGGAGGTCACCACCCTGCGGGTGCGCGCCGCAGCCGCCGCGGCTCCCAGGGCGGAGGACGCGAGCGAGCCCGCCGCCGACGCGACCTCCCCGACACCTCGCACCCGCGCCGTGGCGTGGTTTCCCGAAGCCGGCCGGGTCGAGGCGCCGGTCTACGACCGCGAGGCGCTCGCGCCCGGTCAGACCCTCGAGGGCCCGGCGATCGTCCTCGAGGACACCGGCACCGTCGTGATCGACCCCGGCTTTCGCGGCACCCTCCTCCCGGGCGGAGTGCTCGAGCTGCGCGACACCGGCGCGGCGTCGCACACCGAAGCCACCGACCTCGAGCGCGCCGACCCGATCCGGCTCGAGGTGTTCGGCAACCGCGTCATGTCGATCGCGGAGCAGATGGGCGCCGTCCTCCGCAACACCTCGGTCTCCACCAACATCAAAGAGCGTCTCGACTACTCCTGCGCGGTCTTCGACGCCGCAGGGGGACTCGTCGCGAACGCGCCACACATTCCGGTGCACCTGGGAGCGATGGAGGAGACGGTGCGCAGCCTGCGGGCCGCCTTCCCGGAGCCGGAACCCGGCGATGTGTGGGTGACCAACGACCCCTTTGCCGGAGGCTCGCACCTCCCGGACGTCACCGTGGTGACCCCCGTCTTTGCGCCGGAGGAGGGAGCGCCCTCCTTCTACGTCGGGAGTCGCGGACACCACGCGGACCTCGGCGGGACCACGCCCGGCTCGATGCCCGCCGATTCGCAGCGTCTCGAAGACGAGGGCGTGGTGATCCCGCCGACCCGACTCGTGCACCGCGGGGTCTTCGGCGAAGCCGAGATGCGCCGCACCCTGAGCGAGGCCCGCTACCCCGCCCGCAACCCCGACGACAACCTGGCGGACCTCGAGGCCATGGTGGCGGCGAATCGCGCCGGCGAGGCCACCCTCCTCGCGTGGCGCGACGAGGTCGGCGCGGAGGTGCTGCGGGTGACGCTGCAGCAGCTCCAGGAGGCCGCCGCGGCGAAGGTGGCCGCCGAGATCGCCGCCCTGCCCGACGGCGAGCACCACTTCGCCGACGCCCTCGACGACGGGTCCCCGGTCGCCGTCACCCTCACCGTGC
>JANQRO010000472.1 GCA_028284525.1 Myxococcota bacterium
CCCCACCCGCGGCCGACTCGGCGTCGTCGGAGCGGGCTTCGCGGGGCTGGGGTCGGGTCGGCATCTCTTTCAGGAGCCCGCCGGCGCCCATCGCGCCCAGGTCGTCGCCCGTCACGGCGAGATCGGCGGCGAGACGCGCCAGCACCCAGTCGAAGCCGCTCGGTTTGAGGGAACGGGCGCAGCCGGGCACACCGATCACCGCGGTGTCGCCGTGGCGGGCGGGGAGCAGGAGGTTTCCCGGGTCGACGGGCATCCCCAGGTGCTCGATCGCGCCCCCCGCCCTCTCGACGGCGGCCGGGATCACGTCGCCGCGGTCGACGATCGCCGACGCGCCCAGCACGAGGATCGGGTCACAGCCCTCCGCGACGAGCTCCGCGATGGCCGCCGCGACGGCGCCGGGCTCGTGGGGGCAACGCAGCTCCCGGCCCAAGGTCGCCCCGTAGCGCCCGAGACGGACACGCTGGCTCTCGGCGGCGCGCTCGAGGACCGCGGCGCGTTGTCCGGGGAGCTCGGTCAGCACCAGCCCGGCGGGCCGCGCGCGGAAGGGCGCGACGCGCAGGACGGCGCCCGCCGCCGTCCTCGTCGCGGCGACCGCCGCGTCGAGGGTCTCCGACCCGACGGCGAAGGGGATGATCTTCGCGGTAGCGACCATGGTGTCGGACTCCACCACCGAGAAGGGCGCGACCGTCGCGAGGGTGACCGCCTCGTCGACCCGGTTGACGGCGTCGACGGCGGTCGCGTCGACGACCAGGACGCCGCGCTCGGTGGCGTAGAGGTTGGCGCGGCCGGTAAACGCGGGGGCGACCCGCACCCCCGACCCCGCCACCGCGTCGGCCACCCGGGCGGCGGCGGTGTCCTCGGCCACGTCGCCCGCCTCGAGACGCGCCACCACCAGCTCCGCGTAGCCCGCGGCCTCGAGGGCGGCGAGGTCGGCGGCATCGAGCACGCGCCCCTTCTTGATCACCGCGCCCCCCGCCCGCAGGGTGTGGGCGAGGACGGTCTCGCGCGCCTCGGCGACGGGTACGGGGCCGAACTTCACGGCTGTGCCCCGCGCAGGGTCGCGACGATCTCGGCGAGGATCGCCACCGCGATCTCCGCCGGCGACTGCGCGCCGATCGCCAACCCGACGGGGCCGTGGATGCGCGCGAGCGCCTCGTCGTCGAAGCCCGCTTTGCGCAGCCGGCCGAGGCGGGCGCCGTGGGTCTTCCGGCTGCCGAGGGAGCCGATGTAGAAGACCGGCGAGCGCAGCGCGGCGTGGAGCGCCGGATCGTCGAGCTTGGGATCGTGGGTCAGGGTCACCACTGCAGTGCGGGCGTCGAGGCCGGCGTCCTCGAGGGCGCGGTCGGGCCAGGCGGTGTCGACGGCGACCCCGGGAAAGCGCAGCTCGCTCGCGAAGGCGCTGCGCGGATCGACGATCTGCACCCCGAAGCCGGCGCGCGCCGCCATCTCGGCCAACGGCTGCGCGATGTGGACGGCGCCCACCACGAAGAGCCGCAGCGGCGGATTCAACACCTGGAGGAACCAGCGTTCGCCCTCGTGCTCGAGGGTCTGGCTGCGGTCGCGGCGCAGCCCCTCCCGCGCGGCCTCGGCGAGCGGTGCGTCCAGTGGGCCATCGCCCTCCGCCACCGGGTCGAAGAGCGCCTGTTGCCCGTCGGCGAGACGGGTGGCCACGACCACCGCGCGCTTCTCCCGCCGGGCGTCTTCGATCGCGTCGAGCAGCGCGCGCTTCACCGCACCCCCGTGCGGGCGGACACGGTCGTCGTTCCACCCCTCGTGTCGAGCGGCGCGGTCGCCGTTCCACCCCTCGTGTCGAGCAGCGCGGTCGTCGTTCCACCCCTCGTGTCGAGCGGCGCGGTCGTCGTTCCACCCCTCGTGTCGAGCAGCGCGGTCGTCGTTCCACCCCTCGTGTCGTCGAAGGGAGACCTCATTCCACCCGCTCGACGAAGATCTCGATCTCCCCGCCGCAGGCGAGGCCCACCTCCCAGGCCATCTCGTTGGTCACCCCGAAGCGCAGGGTGCGCACCCCGCCCTCGCGAATCCGCTCGAGGGCCGCTTCGATGACCGCGCCTTCGACGCAGCCCCCGGAGACCGAGCCCTGGAACTCCCCGTCGTCGCGGATCACGAGCTGGCTGCCGGTCGGCCGCGGCGACGAGCCCCAGGTGGCGACCACGGTGGCCAACGCCACCCCGCGTCCTTCGTTCCGCCACGTCTGCGCCAACTCGAGCGGCTCGCTCACGCCATCCTCCTCGTGTCCGGCCCGCCCCCTCAGGCCGGCTCGGCGGGTTCGCCGATCTCCCCCGCGAGCACACGCTCGTGCCCGATCTGGGCGAGTCGGTCGACGTCGTCGCGATACTTGAGCAACGCGCCCGCGGTGTCGCGCAGCGCCTCGGGGTCGAGCTCGTCGACGCCCAGACTCATGAGTGCCCGGCACCAATCGAGGGTCTCAGCGATACCCGGACGTTTGTAGAAGTCGGCGCGGCGCAGGGTCTGCATCACCGCGCTCACCTGGCCGG